>DMZB01000038.1:0-4245 GCA_003482405.1 Lactobacillus sp.
CATGTTTAATGCCAGCAAACGCACTCTGCTTGGCCTGCTTTGACTGACTTGGTGCTGGTGTAAAGTCTTCCTTCACGAAAAAGTAGGTCACCAGCGAAGCAATCAACATCAGTACACCGAAAATAAAGAATGGAATTCGATACCCAGCGATTCCTGCAATATAACCGCCAATGATAGGCCCAATGAGTTGACCACCAACGGCTCCGGTCGTTAGAGTACCCATCGTCCGTCCGCTTTTTTCCATTGGAACTTCGCTGGCAATCAACGCATAGGCATTGTTGATATAACCCGAAAACGCGCCTTGAATCGTTCGGAGTCCAATTAATACCCACACATTTGGTGAAAAGCCTGTGAGGGTGGCGGTAATCGTCATTCCAATCGCAGCCCTTAACAACATCGGTTTACGACCAGTACGATCTGCCAAACGCCCCCAAAGCGGAGATACGATTGCTTGGCTCAGAAACGTCATTGAAAAAGCTAATCCCGCGTATAACGTTAATTCCCATTTAGGATAGTGGCCCATTTCACTGATAAATAACGGCAAAAATGGCAGACTCATGCTAGCGCCAGCGCCGGTTACAAAATTACCGACCCACAGCGCGTACATGTTTTTCTGCCACTGTTTTAGTGGCTGATGACTCATTTTGTAACTCCTTACACATGTTCTCTAATAGGGTTACTATACCACTTTCCATTTTTTCGTCCGTAGGCTCAGCGGTTTTGGATCGCGTTTACTTCATCGGCCCCGTGGTCAAATTAAGGTTCAACGTGCCCTGATAATTTTCTGCGAACACATTATCACTCTTGACACTGAGTCCAACACCACGATTTGTGGTTTGTTGTGTTGCCGTGTCCATCATGCCAGTTCGCTTAAATTGACTGGTTGGATAAACAGTTGTATTCGAAGCATTGTTTGTAAAAATCGTTAGCGCACTCGTTGATAACGGCGTACTCGTTCCGTTTGCATCCGTAAACAATAATGGCTGTGTCAGCTTGTGCGTCGAATTAGTCGTGCTAACCAGTTGATTGTCGACGAGTGTTGCCGTCAGCGACCAATTATCCCCTGCACCACCGTTCAAGGAGTTAACGACACTAACACCAAAGTCATGCGCCCGCGGCGGCGTCAGTGTTGTGCCGGCTTTAATAGCCGCTGGTGAAAAATTCAATCCAGTCACAGATTGAATGCTCAGCTGCTCAACTAATGGCACATTGAGTGTTTCCACTGCGCTCACACCGCCAGATCCGTTAGTTGCGGAAACCTTCAATGTTTCACCACCAGTGACTGCCCGATTCAACGTTACACTATACGTGCCGCCAGTAGTGACTGTCGCTGTACCCAATGTAGTTCCGGCGTTATCTTTGACCGTCACACTGCTACCCGGTTGCGCCAAATTTCCCGTCAATGTCGTCGCACCATCGCCAGCAATAACAGAATGCGGCGTCGGCACAGCAATCACAACCGGTACCGTACTCGTTACCGCGTCATTCATTCCTGGCATCGTGAGTTGCATCTGGTGTGTTTGCTGCGGATTTAGGCCATTAAGTGCAGTGACCTTCGTGGTTGGATTGATTCCAGTGGTAGATCCGGTCATTACCGTTCCACCACGTGTGATTAGGTTATCCGTGCCCAAATTGTTGCCATCAATCACTAACTCGGTCCCGTTACTGGCGCTGGGAAACCCCGTTCCTGAGGCAGTCAACTGCCAGCCTTCGTTTGTATCGGCCGCTGATGTTTGCTGATTCCAAACAAACTTAGGCGTATTCGTCACTGCTACAGTTTGATTCTGTTTAACCACTGTTGTTGTGGTATTACTCATACCTTGGCTAGTAATCGTGACCGTTAACGTTTCGTTCACCGTGGTTGCGCGATTCAGTCCCACCGTATACGTGCCATCACTGGCCACGGCACCAGTTCCCAGCACGTTATTACTGCTATCTGTTACTTGAATAGTTGCACCGACTGAGGTTGCCGTCCCGCTCAGCCGACGTTGTCCCGACCAAACATCATTGATCACTGGCTTGTCTGGGTTCACATACAAACTGATATTATTGAGGCTCGTCCACGGATTTACCGGTCGACCATTGTGATAGGCCACCACCTGTAATGTATGTGTACTACCCGGTGAAAGACTGTCTAGCGCTGTCTTGATTGCCGCCCAGTTGCGCGCTGTAATTTTTGCAGTGTTGACCGTTAAAACTTTGCCAGCGATTGTCGTATCGGCACTCGTGAATGAATCACCGGCAATCTGCTGGCCATCAACCATAAACGACACTGTATTGACCTGATCTGCAGTCGTGTAGTTGAACGCAAAGTTGGCACCTAACTGTAGCGACTGACCAAAAATTGCTGGCATTGTGCCGGTTCGCCGATCATACGTAACATTTGCAGGCAGCGACGCACCATTGACCTGCGTCAAAGACATACTAGGATCAACGGCGGGAAGGGTCACGTTATACAGTTCAATAAGTCCTAACGTCTTGTTGACCACGTTAATGCTATCGCCTGTTTTCATTGGCGTTCCGATATCCGTAGTCCAATCACCCGTCAATATTGAAACGGTGGCCTTTAACAGCCCGTTTAATCTAACCGTTAATCCACCAAGTGCACCTAACAAATCGTTATTGCCGCGGACAGTTTGCCCATTTTGAACTAAGGTGTCCGGGTCCAGCCGCGTTAATAACTGGGTACTAATTCCTTTGTCATTCAACTTAGCTTCCGATTTTGACGCATTTTCCGCAGCCGTGTCCGTCAATGTTTCACGTGAAGCATTCTGCTCGTTTTGTTCGGTATCAGCGCCCTGCTTATCATCTTGTTTAGAATCCGATTGCTTGTCGGCATCCGTTCGTGACTGATTGGTCTCACCATCATCAGTAGCCGCTTTGGCACTGTTATCTTGGAACGCTGAACTGGTCGCTGAGGCTGCTGGGGCCGTCGTATCCGCGGCCAAAACGGTCATGTTCGTGGTCGTCACGATAGTTGGACATACGATCAGCGCGCCAACCATCAGGAGTTGATTTAGTGTTCGCTGCCATTTTCGCATCTTGCACCTCCTCACAAGTCAGTGCCATGTCTACTTGCGCCGCCGTAGCCAGTACGTAAGACCCCAAACAATTGCACCTAATACGACAACTACCCCCGCGCCTTCCAACATGTACCATCCCGGATGGCGAGACTTAGCTTTATCTAACGATTTGTCATTAATGCGGTTCGCATCGCTGGCACGAATCGTAAAATTCCGTTTGAAATGCCACGTATCGTTAGTATATTTCGCCGTCATTTTGAGTGTGTATTTACCTGGCTTTAATTCTTCGCCACCAAATAGAATTGGGAAGTCAAAATTTGAGTTTGGGGCCATGATCATCTGTTGGACTTTAGATTGTTTCACGATTTTATTGGAACCCTGACGATAAATTTTGCCATCCACGGTTAAGTCTGGGACAATCACTGCCGCAGTATTTTGCAAATTGGCAAAGACACCTTTTTTATAGTTACGCAATCCAGGTTTAACATCATTTAGTTTGAGCGCTGCGGAGACTTCATGATTCACAGTCAGTTTCATGGCGACAGCATAAGAATATTTATTCTGAACAGTCACACCCGTTTTCTGATTCTTCTTTTTGCCATCAATCCGTTCAAAGTACCAGGCGCCAAGAATGACCCCCGTTTTAGCATTGTCTGGCACGTGAATCGTGGCCGATACAGTTTTCTTGCTGTTCTTTGGAATCGTAATCACGCTTGCTTCATGTAATTTAGTGATTTTCTTTAGCGGCGTTTTTAGCGTTGAATCACGCTTCTTCGCCTCCGTGACATATTCAATTTGGCCATTATCGTTGGTGTGTGCCGTATGGATCTCATTCTTGAGCTTCATGGCTTTGTTTGATGTATTTTGCACGACCGTCGTGACGGTTTGCGTCTGTCCGGGATCCATTTTTAAATCAAAGTAACTTTGCTTTTTATCAATTTGATTATCCGGAATCTGTGCTTGCACATTAAAATTCACAGTCGATTTGTTATCAACTGCTTTTGCTAAACTTGTGGTCATCAACAGTGCAGCGATTGCAGATAGGATGATTAATAATCCTCGTAGTCGTTTCATCGCGGTGTCCTCCTTGGCGTCACTCTTCTTAAACGTGCACCTGTCGCTCAAGGTCCTGTGCATAACCAAAAGCTGCTGCCACACAAGCAAAGCTCGCTTGCATACCATCACCTTTCCGTTATTGCTCGGTCCTTCCCGAGCTTCGGCA
>DMZB01000038.1:4300-5020 GCA_003482405.1 Lactobacillus sp.
GCTTCGGCATCACTCTTCTAAAAAACGCCGGCCTATCGCTGACCAGCGTTGGCAATTATGGGGCCAGATCTTATATTACCTTGTCGGTGTATCTTGTAGTGTCCAAGTTAACGTACCAGAGTAATCTTTCACTTCTGCGGTACCACCGATAATGGTTAACTCCGCTGCACCAGGTAGCCAGCGATCGACTGTTAATCCACCACCATTACCTGCTGTTGCGGACAACAATGTACCTCCAGTATCCAACGCGTTTGTTACCTCAGATGCGACGGCACCGTTAGACACACCAGATGCAGTAACCACGTCCCCTTTTGGCAGTTTAAGCGTTGCACCTTCCAGCTTATCGCTGCCAGACGTTAATTCCGTGCCGGAAACTTTCAGTGCCCAACCTGCATTTGTTCCTCGCTCATCAGCTACCTGGGCAGATTGATAACCAGAAATAGTGTTAGAGGCATCCGTGCCAATTCGCTTTGTTGTATCAGACTGAATTGGTTGTCTACCAAAATCAATTCGGTTAGAAACGTAGTTCAACCGCAATGCGCCTGTTGCACCAGTACCGGGATTATCTGGATCAGTTACAGTGGGTCCCGTCGGGTTAGTGGGATCGACTGGATTACTTGGCCCACCACCGGCAATAAATCCAGCGGTTACCTGCGTGGTCGCCGGCGGAGTTCCAACATCCCCCGCCGCTTTAACACTCATCGCTGGACCCATAAGCAA
>DMZB01000035.1 GCA_003482405.1 Lactobacillus sp.
CTTATGGAGACTCGGATTGACTCGCAAGTTAAATACCGCCGCAGCCCAGTGCAAATATTCGGTCGCTGAGTTCAATTGCAGTGTGTCATCACTAAACTTTGATAACCGATAGTACACGTGGCCTATATACTCAAAATCCATAACACGATAAAAATCACCGTATAGTGGCATTGGTCGTTTAAAGTCACCGTTAATAAACCATTTATTACGAACATAGTGGACGGCGCTTTGTTCTACTTCTCTAATCTGCCGCTTGGAATTTTCAGTAGGTGAAAGCAAATTTGACATTAATATCAGACTTAATTTACCAAGCGATTCCCCCTGATTTGATACCGGACCAAACGCGTATGGATCGTTGCCAGATGGTCCCTCAAACGAGTGCTCGCTCAACCATTGTACACGTTGCTGAATAAGCCTTCTCACGGGTGCCATGACGTTGAATACAACCCTGTCTTCTTTACCACTTTGCAAACGGACTAAAAGCTCATGTTCTCCTAATTTGGTAGGCTTTATTTCAAGCTCTTCGTTACCCAGTGCCGTTGTGATATCCACACTGACGGGCTGATTATGATATTGCGATCGAAGCAGGATTTGTTTTATTGAGTCATCCCCTGGCACCGCTATCGTCACAACACTCTTTTCGCCCTGCGTTGTCATCGGCGGAAAATCAATAATTGGATGATTTAATTGCGCTGCCACTGCAGCAAAGTTTGCTTGGTCGTTAAAAGGAGTAAGAACAAATGACCATTCAAGTTCATCACTCAATTCGATATTCGTATGAGGGTAAATCCAGTCATTTTTAGGAATCTGTTCATCTTTATAACCACCTGCTAAAACCAGTTTATGAAATAGCATCCCGTCTAAAGAAGGTGATACATTTTCGAAGAACAAATTTGTCCATTCGCAAGCTGTTCCGACAGACTGCACAACACCACCCGTTTGAAAGAGGCCCAAATTGTGTCCCGAATTATCCCGCCTAACTGCAGCCAGCTTTGTAAAACTTGGAGAAATAGATGGAAATACGGCGGCAGATTGATGCATGTTGCGACCAACGTTTTTGTCACGAAACATCACATAAGCCAGTGAACACCAGACACCAAAATCGTTGATTACCAACGGTTGGCTGGTTTCATTGTTCATAGTGATATACCATAAAACTTTGTCATCGCATATCTTGTAAGTCAGCCTAATCGTGACTTCAGCAAGCCGAAACGTAATTATTGTCTGTTCAGATTGAATTTCAATCTGTGGTTTAAAGTTCACGCTCCGATACTGATGACCATTAATGGTTACATCAAACTCACCAAACAATTTATCAGCATCTGAATAGCCGACTTGTTCTAAATAATCTGGATCAATGACCCAGTTCATCTGCTGAGGATCCGTGGGTTGTATTAACTGTGTTACTGCTCCATGTTGGTTAAACTGAAGTTTCCACTGCGATGAATGCATTTCTTTACCCCTTATTTTTGGATTAATGAAAGCGCTTTAGACAGAGTATAAAACGCGCCTTACTTGGGATAAATGCAAAATATGAAGGCAAATTTATAAAAGCTGACACTTTCAAATTTATTTTCGTTTATTCGTTCGATAAACGCTTGGCGAAACACCAATCTGTTTTTTGAACGAGGTCGAAAAATAATAAATATTCTGAAAACCGATTCTTTCAGCAATCGCCGCGATTGGCAACGTGGTATTGAGCAGTTGTCGCTTAGCCTCTTCCATTCGGTATTGCTTCACGAATTCATCAGGCGTTAACCCCGTTGTTTGTTTCAAAGCACGACTGATGTAATTTGGGTGAAAGTGAAAGGTGCGACTGAGTTCTTCATTAGTAATCTTTTCTTGATAGTTGGTTCGCAGATACTGCTGCACCCGTGCCGCCAATTCTGCCAGACGTGTTTCCTTGGCGGATGTGTACTGCACAGCTTGTAAAACATCAATGAACAATTGCTGAGAACGCCAGAACCCATAATTAGTTGCTTGCTGACTTTCTTCAAAAATTTGTTGAATAGTAGGCATAAGCTGTTTTTGATTTGAAATTGCTGATTGTTTTGCTAAATAAAGTGTCGTCGAAGGCGTGTAGTAATGCAATGTCGGTACCACAATGGCCGGTTTTAACGGAACTGGTGAGGACTGTTGACACCACTCTCCAGAAACGTAAAAGTGCAGCCAGTAATATTCAGTTCGTTCCTTAATCGGTTGCCAAGAATAATGGTGGTGATTAGGCCGCAAAACAAAAACTTGACCAGCTGGTACTGTGTAATTCTCACCATCCTCTGCAATAAATAAAGTCCCCTTAACCATCACCATGAGAATGAAATATTGTAAATCATCGCGATTTGGGTGTTGATCGCCAATATTAAAAGTTGCGTACCCACCTTCAATAAATGTCGGGAATGGTAAACATGAAATCGATAAATACTGTGACATCGTAATCCTCCATACGAATGACAAAATGTAATTTACCAGTTCTCTCTCCTCATCCATTATGCCGCCATCTCAATCGGATAGGATGCTTAAGGTGACAAGAGTGTGATTTTTTATAAAACCTCTGTGAGCTATTGAATGTTAATGATTCAACTATATGGGTAAATTAAAGTCAATGAAAGCGCTTTTAAAAATCATTGACATTCTATTTACTCATTTTGGGAGGAATTACCGTGAAAAGTCACGTTGCAGAAGCACTGAAATCATCTACTAAAATTCCATTTCATCGGATGCTGGCCTATGCCAGTACAGACATGGCAGGAAATTTACTATACACCACGGTCACAACATTTATTTTGTACTATTACACAGACGTTTTTGGCCTATCCGTCGCCGCTGCTGGAACGATTCTTTTAGCAGCACGAATTCTTGATGCCTTCGATGCTCCAGTATGGGGATTTATCATTGATCACACACATACACGTTGGGGACAAAGCCGACCGTATTTCTTGTGGATCGCCGTTCCGTTTGCCATTTTCTTCATTCTCATGTGTTGGTCTCCATCATTAAGTTCAACCGGCAAATTCTGGTGGGCGATGCTGACTTACCTGCTGTTTGGTAT
>DMZB01000187.1 GCA_003482405.1 Lactobacillus sp.
TTGTCATTGTTGCTGTTGTTAACATGAGCGCGCTCCTTTAAATGCCGTGTTGAAGTCAGTATAAACCCTGAAGTCCACACGAGGGCAACGTAAATGTTTAGGCAGAATGTACGGTCGTCACTGAGAGGGCGTGTGCCAAACGTTTGATACCGGCATCGATTTGCTGTTCATTGACACCAGAAAAGTTGAGTCGGACACCGTTTTTGATGTTTTGATGTGCGAAAAAGACCTGGCCAGGCACATAACTAACGTGTGCTTGAGGCATGACGACATTTTGTAGCAGGGATTGTGTATCAACACCTTCTGGTAGCGTGAGCCAGATGAAAAAGCCGCCGTCTGGTTGCGTAAAGTGAACATTTTCCGGCATGTAAGCCTTTAAAGCGGTCAACATGGCGTCTAGGCGATGACGATAGGTGGATAACATGTTGGCGACATGCTGATTGAGATCATTATTGTCAAGAAAGGCAGATACTGCATGCAACATGATGGCTGGTGACTCTAAGTCGCTAGTTTCTTTGAGTTGGCGCAGTTTGTTTATGACCAGTTCATCTGCAATCACCCAGCCCACACGCAAACCCGGCATGAGAATTTTCGAGAAGCTGCTAATAAAAATCACACGGCCATGCCGGTCAAACGATTTGATGGCTGGCAGTGACTTGCCATGGTAGCGTAAGTCACGGTACGGCGTGTCTTCCAAGATATAGAAGTGGTACTGTTCAGCGAGTTCGACCAATCGTTTACGTTTGGCCACAGACATCGTCACACCAGTCGGGTTGTGAAAGTCAGGTACCGTATAAACGAGTTTGATATTCGGATGGTCCTGCAACAGTGCTTCCAGAGCATCGACATCCATGCCATCGTCCTCAATCGGAACGTCCAGATAGGTTGGACTATATTGATCAAATGACGCTAACGCACCGACGTAGGTTGGCGCTTCAACGGCGACCTCATCGCCGACATCCAACAATAACTTTGCAACCAGATCGATTGCTTGCTGACCACCTTGTGTGACGAGCACATTATCGGCTGTCGCGTTGATTCCGGCCGTTTGGTGACCACGGTTAGCTAGTTGCTGGCGCAGGTGAATGGGACCGGCCACCTCTTGATATTCAAATAAGTGGTTACCTGCTGTATCGATTGCGGTATTAAACGCGGCCTGCATCTGTGTAGTGGGAAATAAGTCAGGATTGGGATTGCCCGCGGAAAACTTAATGCCATCAGGGCCTAATTGTCCTCCAAATAGCTGTGCCAAACGACTTTCTGAACCGATGGCAGCCCGGTCTGCAAATAATTCATTCATAACCATTACTTCCTCCCTCAAATGCTGTTGCTTTGTTTTAATGTGCTTATGAGACAGTATAAATGATGCATATAAATAAATAAAACTCAACTTTTTCAATTTAAGATGAATTAAATTCATCATGCAAAACGACACGCTGTGATGAACTTCATTCATTTTTAAAGAAAGTACTTATTATCGCGTTATACTGATGGTTATCGGATAGTCTACTGGATCACTCTAGTCTCGTACTCGTGGCCGCTGCTTCGATCAGAAACAGAATGACCAACTAATTTAATACGACATCTTTGACAACCGTATTAGTGCTCAAAATAGATAATGCAAGCAAACGGAAAAGGAGCTACAGGATGGACGGCAGAAAAATTAGCGACCTGGTTCGCAGTATCGGAATCAAACAACGCATGATGGCTGACACACATTTACGCGAACTCGGTATCAATGCGGTTCAGGGTCGAGTGATTGGCTACATTGCTGATCATCAGGATCACGGTGTTATTCAACGTGAACTGGCCACGGCTGTTCAACGGCGTAGTGCCAGTATTACGAGTGTGCTGCAAGGTTTGGAAAAACGTGGTTTGATTGAACGGCGTGTGCCAGCCGATAATGGCAGAAATAAGCAATTATACTTAACGGCAGCCGGTCAAGCATTAGTTTTACAGTATGACAGCTTGGCTGCAAAAATTAATGGTCAAACCGTTGCCGGGTTGACCGACGCTGAAATGACTGCTGCTGTGAAGTTGCTCACACGAATCAACCAAAATTTGCCAGAAATCTAATTTTTTTGATTGACAGTTAGAATTCTAACGATTAAACTTTTATCCGTTAGTTAGGCGTCTAACGTTTAATTAAACAGTTAGAATTCTAACAATATATTTTGGAAATAGAAGGTATTTTGAGATGAAAAACAGAATTGTAGTTAACGGACAGACGTTTTCCCGCACGTTGTTTGTCCTGACGTTGTTGATTGGAACATTCTGTGACATGTTGAATCAGACAGTGATGGCAGTTGCACAGCCGAAACTGATGAGCACCTTTTCCGTTTCAACGGCCACAATTCAGTGGCTGACGACAGGATTTCTACTAGTAATGGGCATTATGGTACCCATTACTGGTTGGCTAACAGACCGATTCAATGTGAAATGGTTGTACATCTTTTCGCAACTGTTATTTCTAGCTGGAACATTTTTGAGCTTTATGGCACCTTCATTTGGGGCTCTGCTTGCAGGACGACTTATTCAAGCCGCCGGTTCCGGGATTGCGAGCCCACTAACCATGACCATGTTATTTGCAATCTTTCCACCTGAAAAACAGGGTGCGGCGATGGGCCTAATGGGAATTGTCTTCGGCCTAGCACCTGCTATTGGGCCAACAT
>DMZB01000211.1 GCA_003482405.1 Lactobacillus sp.
GCATTAAGGCAGGGACATTCGGTCGTTGCAATCAGTCGGCATGACCACCGCGTCGACTCCAGAAGTCAGGTCGAATGGGGGTCCGTTGATTATAACAGTATTGAGGGTATTGCCAGCGTGCTGAGTGATAGTGACGCCGCGGTTATTTCTCTGGGCGACTTTGATGTTGTCACGCCCACGGAAAAAATTACACAAGCGATGAATCAAGCAGGCGTACGCCGTTTGGAAATTCTCACGGGTTTTGGCACCAGCCCCACGAGTCGCAAGCAATTAGGACTTGGGATGCGGTTGATTATGACGGCAATGCGGCCGATGCTGCGCACTAAGGAAAAACAGGATCAAATTGTCCGAAATTCCGAATTGAATTTTACCATTGTGCAGCCCCCAACGCTCACCGATGGCTCAGCAACACGCACGTATCGTTATGGTGATTATAAAGGGAAGACAATCACGGGACACATTTCGCGCGCGGATCTATCAGAATTTATGGTGACAAACTTAACGCAGAATAGATACGCACAATCGTCTGTTTACATTCAAGAATAGGAGATAAAGATGTCAGAGAAAGAAATTTTAAAACCGGTTATGCGGTTTATCAATGAAGTTTTAAATCAAGGTAACGGGGCTGTGATTCCAGAAGTTTGGGCAGATGATTTAGTCTGGGAAGGTGGTTCAATGGGAACTGTCCACGGGCTCAAGGCTTTTATGAGCGGTGGTGTTCAGGCATTCAGTGATATGCACTTAACTGTCCTCGATTACGTCGTTAAGGACAATAGTGTCTGGGTTCGTTTCACAAACGAAGGGACGCAAGTTGGGGAATTCATGGGCTATCCGGCCTCAAACAAACATGCCAAATGGAACGGTTTCGGTCACTACACGGTTCAGGATGGCAAAATTCAACGTGCTTGGTTCTCTGAGGACATCATGGACATGCTAAAGCAACTTGGTCACATTTCCTAAATGCTTCGAAACGGAACAGCAATATTTGCAGTTTACACAACAGGAATCAGTCGGACTTTCATAAATACTTAAATAACGACAATTAGATAATCAACCAAAATTAAAAGGAGACTATAAATGATGTCAAAGAAAACAGTTTTAATTACAGGTGCTTCAAGTGGTATGGGCTACGCCTCAACAGTGCTATTTGCTAAGCAGGGATGGGAAGTTTACGCCGGGGCACGACGCATTGAAAAGATTCCCAGTGGCACCGGGATTCACCCGTTTAAGCTTGATGTCACTGACGCAGAGTCACGGCGGGCCTTTGTTCAGGCCGCACAAACGGAACCTACACTGGATGTATTAATCAACAACGCAGGTTATGGTGAATATGGACCCTTGGAAGAAGTTAGTTTGGACAAAGTACACAAGCAAGTTGAAACCAATCTATTCGGGGCTGCTGAGTTAACCAAGTTGGTACTACCAACTATGCGTGCACAACGCTTTGGTCGAATCGTCAATATTTCATCCATCGGTGGCGACATGTATTCTGCTCTTGGCGGTTGGTACCACGTGACTAAGCATGCGTTGAATGTCTGGTCAGATGTTTTAGATACGGAAATTCAGCAGTTTGGGTTACGTTCGGTCATTGTCGAACCAGGCGGAACACAGTCTTCATGGGGTGATATTGCCATGGGGTCGATTAAGAAGAACGCTTCGGCAAACACGCCTTATCAGGCCTTAATTGACGGAACTTTAGCAATGGTGACCCGTGTGGGAAGTCATTCGTCAGCGACTTCAGAAGACCTGGCCAAAGTATTCTACCGTGCTGCGAATGAAGACAAACCAAAGTTGCGTTATTACTTTAGTTTTAGTGATCGCATGATGGCACACTTTGCCCGCGTTCACCCGACACTTTTCCATAAAACGGTCATGCGGATGTCAGCACGGGCAACTCGCTAGTTGCGGGAATTTTCGTCACTCTAATCCTCAATGTGTTCACCGGCACTGGGGATGTTGATGAAATAGGTTGCCGCTTCTAAAACGGTTAAAGCTAATCCTAATCCAGGCAACCACTGAATCAGCAGCACGCCTAGCAAACTTAGACTCATGTGCAGAATGATCATCCACTTGCGAAAGGCGCGCATCCGGCGAATGTCTTTTGCGATATGTGGATAATTTCGTCGATGATCCCGATAGATTGTCCAGCTCAGTAGATAGTAGGAAAGATCCAAAAAGACGTAAACAAAAAAGTAAAAGTATTCTGGTGTTTCCTGCGTTGGAATTCACTGACCCACGCTGTTGCCACAGGGATAAAGGACATCGTAAAGAGCCAAAAGTTGTTAGCCCAGAATGCGCGTTTGGAAAACCACCGCCTTACTGATAAAACGTAGTGGTGACTATACCACGCATTGCAAATAAAAATGAAACTGATTGTGAATGCCAAAATGTAAGGCTCATTTTGCATTAGGCTGTGCAAATGGCTGCTAGTCGGCTTTTTGATTTCCAGCACCATGATGGTCAAAATAATTGCAATCACCGCGTCACTAAAGGCTTCAACACGCGCTTTTTTCATGGCTAATGAACCCGCTCCATTTTTTAATAAAGTTGAAACTATAACGAGACCGTCAATGATAGCAATGTTGACGATCTTGTTTTGAGATCAGGTTAATGAATTATTTCGAAATTCATTCAGTTGTCTATTATCTAGGCCTATGCCAACGTTAATTAGGCATTTAAGAATGTCGCAAATTCGTTAATGGCCAACTGCCGGTTGCCAATTTGACAATGCTGATCTGCACCTGTAGAAGCATCAAAGGTGACTGATTTAAGAGATTTCACCCGCACCAATTCGCTTTCAAGTTGAGACAGGCGCTTATACGGAACGTATTGATCGTCTGTACCAGCAAGGAGTAGGACCTCTTGTTTCACGTCCTTTAACGTTCCAGTGAGATCATAACGAGAAATCTCACGAAGTAAGTCGACGGGGTTGTGAAGACCAGTTAAATCAGTGGCTTGGTGTAGTTTAAAGGCTAAGTCCACGTCTTTACTTGCCATGTGTGGCAAAACTGCATTCAGCAATCTAGCCACCACGGGAGATTGCAAGTGGTCTAATGCAAACTTCTGGAGCTTGCCGGCGTTCATGGTCATCGCGTCCATCATGGCGTACATGATGTCATAAGCGATGACTTTTTTGATTCGTGGCTCAAACGCTGCCGCCCGTGACGCTAATAATCCACCGAGAGACATCCCCAGTAAGTCGGCTTGTTTAAGCTGGAGGAAGTCTAGCACTGCACCAACTGGTTGTTCCCATTCGTCGGTCAGATAAAGGCCATTTTTAGCGGCCCGTCCTTGACCGGGACCCTAAAAAACAATCAGGCCAATATTTTGTACTAACTTATTAAAAAGTGCATCTCAGTAGGTAATGCTTACTTAGCATGGTATGTTTACTGAGTACAGAGAAAAACCAATTAAATTTGATAGAAACGAGGCTTTTAAAATGCCATTAATGCGAATTGATTTGATTAAGGGACATGATGAGGATTACTTAAAAACACTTTTAAACATCGCCTACGAAGTTCAAGTCGACAAGTTTTCCACACCGGTGGGCGACCGCTATCAGATTTTGACGCAACATGAACCGTTTGAAATGCAAATTCTGGATACAGGATTGGGAATTGAACGGTCCAAAGACGTGGTTGTTTTTAATTTAGTAACCAGACCCCGATCTACAAGAGCTAAATTGGACTTTTATCAAGCATTGACAGACCGATTGCATGACGAACTCGGCCTTCGGAGAGAGGATGTCGTCTTTAGTTTAGTGCCTAACAACGATGACGATTGGAGTTTTGGCAAGGGTGAGGCACAGTTTTTAAACGGTGAACTATAACCAAGTCGTTGTGCGTCCACTGTATTTGGTTTTCAATCAAGAATCACCTGCAAAATGAGTGTTTTAAGACATTTTCATAGACAATGATCGTAACGTCAAACGACCTTATGCTCAAATATTTTTGGACATAAGGTCGTTTTCGTTTAAACAAAATTCATTGAATGTACTGATCCGCTTAGTGATCTCTACACAAAATCAGCATTGGGGACAGTCATTTCACTTTGTCGCTAATGTATCTAAACTCTTGTGTTTTACCGCCATACCCCCATGCTTCTGAAGCGACATCTTGTAACACAACATAGCTTGTCTCGGCGACATCGGGGAAGAGACGGGCCATTTCCGCAAACGTTTCTTTTACAAATTCAGCCTTTTCATCGCGGTTGTTGGTGGCCTCCGTAATTTTTATTTCAACAAAAAAACTTGTTTGTTTTCTCGATGTTAGGGATTTCCCGGCAATAAACCAGTCGGCTGGATCACTAAAATGTACATCAACAGCGACGGCTTCCTGGGCTTTTCCCAGAACCTTTACGGCAAGATTTGTTAACGTATTAGCGACCTCTTGCGATGATACGGAATTTTTGTGACTGGCGATTCTGACTCTTAAATATGGCATTTTCTTTTCTCCTTCGTTTACTTGATTTAACAAACTCCCGGATTTAAAGTTGA
>DMZB01000114.1 GCA_003482405.1 Lactobacillus sp.
TTGATTTGACAATTTGGGGATTTAACAAACTCAGTTTAATCGTGTAACGAGGGTTCGACTATTACCAAGTTATGATATAGTTATCGCAAATAGTGATAACTAAACGAGCAGGGTGAAGAAAATGCAGTCGCAAGATTTAGATATTTATCAACAATTATATGAATTACGCTCAATTAACCGAACAGCACAGGTGATGGGATTTGCCCAATCAAATATCACAGCAAGATTAAAAGCATTAGAAAATGAGTTGGATGTATCACTCTTTATTCGCAGTTATCAAGGACTCACGCCGACAACTAACGGTGACATTTTTTATAAATACGTCACACGGGTGCAGCAGGAAACCCAGATTCTTCACAAACGGCTAGTAAAAAACACACCTCAAAGACAACACATTGCCATTTCAACACTTCTCTTTGATATTCTTGTTGTTCAAGAACAACAATACGACTTAAGCAAGACCACGTTTGATATTCTAAGTTCAACACGCATCTTGCAATTGCCGAGACATGCAGCAGATTTGATCGTGACCTACGCAAACTTTAAGGGAAAAGATTACCTACAAGTCGAAAATGAGCATCTTAGGTCGATGTTTTTTACAGCAAAAAATACAGACTCCCAATCATTGCCATTTTTGATTAATGCCGATCACAATTGTCCGTTTCGTGCTAGAACATTGCGTTTTTTCAAACAGGCACACCACCCCGTAATGGAAATTGATTCTTGGGATAGCATTATCAGTCTTGTTAAAGCGGGCAAAGGGATTGCATTACTACCAGAGCGTCTCAAAGATTGTGACTCCCTGACGCGAGTGTATGAAAGCCACCATTTCAATGTTCCATATGCGATTTTTGCACCCCAAAATTGATTAACTGTCCTGTGAAACTTCGGTTAAGAAATCATCACGCTTTAAGGCGATAATTATCCGTACTGTTTCTTCAAACGATTGACCGTTTTGGATAGGCAAGAAATTAACTGTGGTGGAGCCGACTTTACGGTGACCCCGGCCCCTAAAGCAATAATCCAGTTTGCGAACGCTTGAATTCGATTTGGATACGTTAAATCTAGGTAACTTGCTACTTCGGCGAGTTGCTTATTTTTATCTGTGAAGGTGCACGTGTCATGGAAAAAGTGATTTGCGTGAAAGTTTGTGATCGCAGTACCTTCTAATTCCAGTTGAACATTCATCGTTCGCGCTGTTTCGGTGATTAGGTTTTGTAAGTCGTCTTCTGACAAACGCTGCGTAGACGATTGGTCCCCTGTCAATAGCAATGAGCCAACCGGTAGCACTTGATTACATCGCTTCTGCTCGTCCAGTAAATCCGCGTACCAGGTGCCGTGCTCGTGAAAAATGTAGTGTACATAGCAGGCTGGCAGCGTAATTTGTTGGTGATGATCACTGTATTTCACGGAAATTTGGCGATCAACCATACAAATTTTAAATAGTGAGGTTAGCATTTTTGGCACAATCTCAACCGTGGGTAGTTGACGCATATTTGCTAAATCTGAGTGATCGAGTAGTAAGACTTCTTGCAAGCGAAGCAAACCATCTTGCTCAGTAGGCATTGCGTCGGAAAATAATTTCTCTAATAACTCCCGAGGATTTTTTAAATAAGGTAACTGTTCATCTGTAGCCTGCAAAAAGCTAATAATTAGTGCGCGTAGTTCATCACTAGTTAACTTGGATTTTTGTAACAGTTGATTGTGCATGACTGCATATCCACCGTCCGGGCCAACACTTGAGACTAGTGGCAGGCCCAAAGACTGAATTTCAGCTAAATCGCGAATTGCAGTACTACGGGAAATTGAAAAGGCTTCACAGAGATTATGAAGTGTAAAAAACTGGCGGTTATTGATAAATCTCATCATTGTTATGATGCGCTCTGTTTTTGTCATTCGAAAGGTTCCATTCGTCAATATTTTATGGCCATTATGACATACAAAGATATCCGTGTGCATTCATCTGATTAGCACAAACGGGTTGAAAGACGTTTGTGACCGTAATAGTTTCTTTTTCTGACACTATTACGAATTACACTAAAACAGTTGATAAAGATAACTTGACTAGGAGGAATAATTTATGGCACAGGATGATTTTTCATACAAAGCGGGTGCGGAACCTTTTTTCAACATTGTCATGAAGGGACTTGGCGACCGAGTTACCGGCAACAATTTTTGGGAAGCTTGCGAACCAAACGCGACATTTGAATTTATGTATCATTTTCCCGGCGTTTCACCAATAGTTAATGGGCGTGATGCTTATCATGAATGGTTCAAGGGCTACAACGTTAAGCTAACGAGCGCGGACGGTCTGCGAGTATATCCAGCAGAAGATGGTGAACATGTGACGTTGGAATATACGGTTCACGGCTCAATTCCAACATCTGGAAAAAATGATTATGAAAATCGATTCTGTTCGGTTGTGACAATTAAAAATCACAAGATTGTTTACTGGCGTGATTATATGGATTCATTAGCGGCAATGTTGGGTAATCAACCACAGGAATAAATACTGTCATAACAATCAAGTTTAAGGAGGATTTCAGAATGGCAAATGAAGCAAAACACGAAATGGTGAAGAAATCTGCATTTTCAGTACTGAGTTTGGAAACACAGGTGCACGGCGATGATAACGAAATGCCGGTCCAAAAAAGAGCTTTTTGGCAATCAGTTAATAATGATGGGAGCTTTGATGCATTAGATAAGTCGGCCGTTAACAGTTATATTTTTGGTACAAATGAATTTGTTAATGATTCGGCAAATTATGATATTGGTCGCCAAGTCGACGCCGACACAAAGGCGGAACAAAACGGTCAACGAATTATCAATTTTCCAGCAGGCGATTACCTTGTCGTTCATGACACGATTGATACAAACATGATGGATCTGTTCATGAAATTAGAAACGGATACTTTTTATGGCCTTATGCAGAGTATCGATGGCTATAAGTTC
>DMZB01000234.1 GCA_003482405.1 Lactobacillus sp.
ACAAAAAATTCCCGCCGCCATTCTGCGTCAGGAGTTCTCTCAAAGCTATGTGTTTGCAATTTCTAGTATGCCCCATTCGGCCGAATCACAATGTATACGGTCCGAAATAGGATTTTGATGTCATTCCACCAAGACGCCGTGTTGATGTATTCGATATCGAGGTCGACCATTTCGTCGAAGCCGACATCACTACGGCCGGAAACTTGCCACAAACCAGTGGCCCCCGGGATTACCGCGAGCCGCTGTTTGTCGTACTCGGTATAATCAGCGACTTCTCGCGGCAAAGGCGGGCGCGGGCCAACCAGGCTCATGTCGCCGTTCAAGATGTTGAACAACTGCGGTAGTTCATCTATTGAGTTCTTGCGGATGAACGCACCAATGTGGGTAATCCGCGGATCGGTCTTAATCTTGTACATTGCGCCTTCGATTTCGTTCTGCTCCATCAACTTGTCGACCATTTGATCGGCATTGGCAACCATCGAGCGGAATTTCCACATGCGGAACTCCTTGCCATCCTTACCCAAACGAATCTGGGAGTAGAACACACCGGCTTTAGGATCATCCAGCTTAATAATGAGGCCGATAATCAGGAACGGTATCGCCAGAATAATTAGCCCCGCCGCGCTCGCGAGAATGTCAAAAATGCGCTTGCCCCGGAGATAGACTGGTGACAAATTCTCGACATGGACGCTTGGCCGCCGAGCCTTAACGTGTAAATTACTATTTTGGTCCATCATACCTAATCCCCTGAACTAACTCTTCCGTCGGTCACACCCCGTAAACAACGAAAAACTCCCAAGTATTTCTTAAATTTCGTACGTTTTTGTTGACATTATTATATGATACTTAGACACGCTTTACAATAACTAAATTCAGAAATAACATCCGGTCATTTTCGACATAATTTGGTCACTGCGCAACAGTTGTGACCTTGTTTTTTGTGTCTTATAATTAAAGGGCTAGTAATATGACATTACTTAATGACATAAATAGGAGAATAAAAAGATGAAATATGGGTATGCGCGGGTCAGTACCACAGACCAAAAATTAGCGAACCAAATTGAGTTTCTAAAATTGGCAGGAGCAGAAAAAGTCTTTCAAGAAAAATTTACTGGGACAACAACAGAAAGACCAGAGTTCCAAAAATTGTTGAAAGTTCTAAAAACAGGTGATACTTTAATTGTGACTAAGTTAGATCGGTTTGCACGAAACACGCGTGAAGCTTTAGAAATTATAGCAGAGTTATTTAAGCGCCAGATCAAGGTTAGTATTTTGAATATGGGGTTAATTGACAATACGCCAACTGGCCAACTTATCTTTACAATATTTAGTGCCTTTGCACAGTTTGAACGTGATATGATTGTGACCCGAACTCAAGAAGGAAAATTGTATGCAAAACAACATGATCCGCTATTTCGGGAAGGCCGCCCCAAAACTTATTCTGATGAACAGATCCGTTTTGCCTATGAATTGCGAAAACAAGGTATGACATATAAAATGATTGAACGCAAGACTGGAATTAGTAAACGTACGCAACAACGGCGTTTTAAGTTGATTGCAGACAAATATTCTAACAATGGCACATTCTATAACTAATCCGAACAAGTAAAAAAGCTCAAAGTAATGTCCTACAATGGTAGTGATTGAATACCAACATTGTGAAGGAGAATTACTTTGAGCTTTTCTATTTAACATTTTTTCAACGTGGGGTACTGGCCCAGTTTGTTACTTAACATTTGTCTTTACAAGAGATGGCCGATACTTTAAGCGTTGCTAACTCAACGCTTTACTATGAGTTAGAACGAGTTACCCACAAGCAACACAAGCTGATACTGATCATAAGCGCGCTCGTTGTGGACGACATTTGGCCTTAACCCCTGAGCTAAAACGTCTGATTGAGAACCAACTTGGTCACCGGAAATGGTTGCTCAATCCTACGGCTTGTGTACCGCATTAATTTTTAACTGGCTCATTGTCGGTAATTTAGATTTTCCGTTAAGCCAATTGCTTAATCGTAACATTAGACACCAACGAGCAGTGCGAACTAGAGGCACCCTTAAGGTTTCCCAATCAATTGAGAAGCGCCCTCAATAGGTTAATCACCGTCAAGTATTTGGTTACTTAGAGGTTGATACTGTTCTTTCCTGTCGTGGACAGTCAAAAGATTGTGTGGTTACTTTCGTTGAACGTAAAACCCGTCTTGTCTTGACAATTAAAGCACCAAACCAAACTTCATAGGCTTTAAACAAAACTTTCAATCGGTTCATGACAAATGGGACAGTAAAATCGATTACTGTTGATCATGGAAAGGAGTTTTCTGGCTATCAAGAATTAGAAGTCATTCACCACATCAAAGTTTACTTTTGCCATCCATATTCTCCCTGGGAACGCGCCAGTAACGAATACTTCAACCGCAGGTTGCGATGGTTATTTCCCAAGAATGTATTTAAAATTCCCATTCTATTACCCTTTTCTATCTTGTAAATACCAGTGCTCTTCATAAAACTAGTTTACATCTAATTATGCAGGGTTCCGATGCAAAAATCTCCAGGTTAGCTTAATTTCGGATATAATCAGCCTAAAAAGCAAGGTAGCCATGATGAAAAACTACTTTAAAGGGCGGCGTTTCCAGAAAGATATTATTTTGGTAGCCGTTGGCTACCATTTTAGATTTTCCTTGAGCTATCGTGATGTGGTTGACATTTTACGTGACCGTGGAATTATTATTCATCATACAACCGTTATGCGCTGGGTGCGCTATTCACCTAGTCAAAGCTGGCGAGTTGATGAAACCTACATAAAAATCAACGGTCGTTGGTGTTATTTTTATCGAGCTATTGATAGTCATGGATTAACACTGGATTTTGAGCTACGTCAACATCGTGATTATCAAGTCCGCTATCATTTTTTGAAGCGTTTATTGACAACTTATGGTCGTCCTAATGGTCTGGTCACTGATCAATATGGTCGGACGGGCCATTAAAAAAGTGATTAAGGATGGCCTATTGGCGAAAGAGAATCATCAATGTTCTAAATATCGTAATAATTTG
>DMZB01000274.1 GCA_003482405.1 Lactobacillus sp.
TAAAAAACAACATGGGTCCGTTCTACTTGTGACACATGATCCGTTTTCTGCAAGTTTCTGTGATCGAATTATGTTTATTCAGGATGGTCAAATTGGTCAGGAGCTACGGCGCGAAGAAAATAATCGTCAACAGTTTTATCAAGAAATTCTGGATCAACTAGGGACGTTTGAACAGTAGAGAGGATGGCAAAATGTTAACAAAATTATCAGTAGCCGGCATCAAGCATAGGTTCAAGGAGTATTTGGTGCTTCTAACAGGCCTCATTATTTCGTCAGCGGTATTCTACATGTTCACCAATTTAGCGACGAACAAAACCTTTATTAAGGCAAATACATCGATTGGAATGGCTGCACAAGTGTTTGTTTTTGGTATGGTTTTACTCGCCTTGATCACAGTCGTCTACATCAGTTATGCGAATTCGTTTTTACTAAGCATGCGGGAACACGATTATGGATTATTTATGATGTTGGGGGCCAAAAAAGACCGCATTGGCCAGCTTGTATTTATTGAAACACTGTTGGTGGGAGTACTTTCTACAGTGATTGGAATTGTGCTGGGCATGGGGATGAGTATTGGATTATCAAGTATACTTTTCAATCAACTTGGCATAACGGTACATCACTTTAGTGCCATTTACGGGCCAGCAATTCTGACAACGCTTGTTTTATACGTGGGCCTATTTCTACTTTCAGGGTTATTTAATTTGACGAAACTGGTGCGTACACCAGTGCTGAAACTTCTGCATACAGATGATGAGGCATATACACCGAAACGACACCCAGTAATTCAAACCATAGAAATTGTTGCAGGCATTGTCTTACTTGCAGTCGGTTACTGGGCAATGTCAAGAATTGTTAGTTTGCAACTCTTGGGCGTCGGTTTGGCCTTAGTGACCATCACTGTTGGTAGTTATTTATTATTCAATGCTGTGGTCATTAGTGCGATTGGATTTTTGAAGAGAACGCGATTTGCGAATCAAAAGTTGCATAACTTTACGCTAGCTCAGATTCGGTTTCGTGTGCAAGGCTATACAAGAATTCTGACCATTGTCTCCTTGCTATTTGCATTAGCTTTAGGTGCGATTAGCGTTGGGGCAGGGTTACAACGACAAGTGCCTCAGATGGCTAAATCGACGAGTGCTTACACTTTAGCGATAAATGATGAAAACGCGCAGGAAAAGTCACTGATCAAAAAAATCAAGACAAGTTATGCCGCGACCTACAATCAAAAGATGGTCGGGAAAGTCGTTTACTATGATGAACAGCAATTTGCCAATCAGCCGTTACCGCTATTAAAGTCACGCGCACCAAAAAATGATGGTTCGGTTAAAGCTCTCTCATTGGCGAAGTTTAAGCAAGTGGCTCCTCAGGACATGGACTTTATTGGTTTGTCACCAATTTACGGTAGCGCTAGTGCGTTTGCCACATCAACGCGATTTTCACAATTACACGGACAAAAGCACAGTGTTACCGTGATTCGAGCACAAGATATGTTTGGCCAACGACGGCTTATTGAACGCCTACACAAACTCCAGGTGGCACGATTTCCGGTTCCTGAAACAGCTGCAATTGGCGGTTATCAAACGTATAAATTGTTTGCGACACTTTTTGGGGGTCTAGAATTTATGGGCTTCTTCCTTGGCTTTGCATTTCTAGCTATGCTAGCAAGCTGCCTAATGTTCAAGATCTTGTCTGGTACAAGAAAAGACGTTGTAAGATACAACATGCTCAACAAGATTGGCGCGTCACGGCAAAATATGAAATCGGCAGTGCGTGGTGAAGTATTGACGTTGTTCATCCTACCTGGTGTTCTGGGAATCGTTGATGTCTTGTTTGGTCTACAGATGTTTAAACCATTGATGTACCATCCATATGCTGCAACCGGGTGGTCAATTCTGATTTTCTGTGCATTATATGCGGTTTATTATATTGTCACGATATTAATTTATGAACGCATTGTTGTTCCCAAAGAGCAGCTCGAAGGTTAATCGCTGTTATTGAGGGAAAACAATGGTTGCATACTTGGTTGACGAACTAACGAGGGTTCGTTTATGCTATTAGTTAAATTTTTGACAGATAAGAAGGAAGTCTGGAGATGGATCATGCACTTTGACTTTGATGGTACGACGCCCCTGTACCTGCAGGTGGCGGAACAAATAGAAGAGGCCATTTTGGCTGGTGGATTCGGGCCTGGAGAGCAGGTGCCTTCGACAACGGAGGTATCCCGTCAATTTCATATTAATCCGGCGACGGTTTTGAAAGGAATGAATATTTTGGTAGGCAATAAAATTATTGAAAAACGGCGTGGGATGGGGATGTTTGTTCTCGATGGCGCACGTGAGCGGATCATTACTAAACGCCGGTCTCAATTCTTTCAAGACAACGTTCAACCGATGCTTGAATCTGCACGGCAGATTGGGTTATCACAAGAAGATTTGCTAGAGATGATTAAGCGGGGAGATGCTGAAGATGGCGCTGAAAATTAATAAGCTGACAAAACATGCGGGTTGGAAAACGATTTTACACACCACAAACCTGACTTTTGAGCCAGAGACAATTTACGGTTTACTGGGTCGCAATGGTGCTGGTAAAAGTACGTTGCTTAATATTATTGCTGATAGAATTCCGGCTAACACGGGTCAAATAACACTGGATGGCAAGCACGCCCATGAAAATGATCAAGTGTTACAGCGGATATTTTTGGCGAGCGAAGATAATTTGTATCCCGTTCGTGAACACGTCAGTCAGTTGTTTGACTCGATTAAAAAAATGTACGGTAGTTTCGATATGGAAAATGCGCATCGATTAACCGCAGCGTTTGAGCTGAATGAAAAAACTGCTTTTGGACGTTTGTCCACGGGTTACCGAACCATTTTCAAGGACATCGTTGCGTTATGTGTACCGGCTGATTACATTTTGTTAGATGAACCTGTTTTGGGACTGGATGCCGGACATCGTGACCTTTTCTATAAAGAATTGATCACAACATTTGCTAACCGACCACGTACATTTATTATTGCGACACACTTGATTGAGGAAGTCGAAAGTCTGCTTAATAATGTTGTCGTTATTGACGAGGGTCAAGTTAAATTAGCTGAACCGGTGGACCAATTGATGGAACGTTCTTACCGATTAGTGGGACCTGCAGATGACATGACTGCCTTCCTGAAAGATGTGCAAGTACTGTCACAAGAAACTTTTGCAAATGAAACACGTGCCATTGTAACCATGATCGGCACACCCGAAATGCCAAATACAATAAAGAAACAAGCACTCAATTTGCAAGACCTGTTTGTTGCGTTAACGGAGGGACATCATGAAAATTAAGACTGTGTATCAATACCGTTTTAGGCGCGACATGAAGCTTCTGGGCTGGGGCTATTTGGGAACTTTTATTGGCTTGTGGTTAATTCCGTTTTTTATTCGTTGGATGACGAGTGGTTTTCGGGCAGCATTGCCGCTTAAACCTTATTTAGCGACAAACGCGATTGAACCAATCATGGTTTTTTATGTATTTGGCGTTGCCACGCTTGTTTACAGCGGGTTCGAATGGTTTATTCAAAATGGGATTTCGCGACGGTCATATTGGACTGGCAAATTATTAAGTCTGTTAACGGTGTCCCTGATTGTGTCTCTCATCAATCTTTTATACCGGTTGTTAATTGCGCAACCACTTGGTATGCAGAACTATGTTACCTCTGGAAAATTAACGTTTGGTCATTTTGTCCAACATGGCAATATTGACATTTTCTGGTTCTGGCTTCGCGCTTTTAGCACCTACACGCTGGCAGTTGCATTAGGAATGCTGATTGGCGGCATTCTCGGATTGATGACGAGACGGTGGAAACTCATTACCTTTATATTGGTGCCAATAATCGGGATTGGTTTACTGACCTTCTTTGGCTTCTGGCTCTCTACACAAAACAGTGCGTCAGGCGGAGGTTCATTTTACGGATCGTGGTTATTTTCATTGTTTCGTTTGATGACTGGTTTTGATGGACATGTGCACTATCAAAATCCGTTAAACTTAGTTGTGACAAACTTTATTTTGAGTGCAATTTGTCTCGGTATTGGCTACCTGTTCAACCGTTTGCTGCGTCTGCGTCGCGTTTAGCTATTTTCGTTTATTGACAGTCTGCCTGTTTACCAGTAAACTGAATTTGTGTAAATAATCAATTTAACATCTTACAAGTTTGCGGCTGGCTTAGCGGTCAGCCATTTTTGATGAAGGGCGGGACTTTAAATGGTTTATGTTATAACCATAATCCTCGTGCTCATCGCTATTATTGCTGGTTTGTATGGTGGACTTGCCATTGCCAAAAAGCGTCAGGAACGCGATGTTGACAATGCCAACAATTCTGCCTCAGCCATTCTCAAAAAGGCTAATCAAGATGCAAAAACCGCAAAAAAAGAAGCTTTGCTTGAGGCTCGCGAAGAGAACCACAAGTACCGCACAGACGTCGAAAATGAATTAAAAAATCGACGTGCTGAGGTTCAAAAGCAAGAAGACCGGTTGTTGCAACGTGAAGAAACCTTAGACCGCAAGGATAATACGTTTGAAAAACGTGAAGCCCAGTTAACGAGCAAGGAAGACAAGTTAACCAGCGATCGAGAAGCACTGAAACAACAGCAGCAAGAAGCAGCAGACCTCATCGACAAGCGACAACAAGAAGTCGAACGAGTCGCAGCTTTATCTCAGGATGAAGCACGTGACTTAGTCATTAACGAAACAAAGGATCAATTAGCTCATGAACGCGCTGTTCTGATTAAGGAAAGCGAAGAAGAAGCTAAGGCATCTGCTGACAAGGAAGCAAAGAATTTGATTGTAGCTGCCATTCAGCGGAGCGTTGCGGACACGGTTTCTGATAATACAGTGACCGTTGTGACGTTGCCTAATGATGATATGAAAGGTCGAATTATCGGGCGTGAAGGCCGGAACATTCGAACACTGGAAACATTAACGGGGATTGACCTTATTATTGACGATACACCAGAAGCCGTTGTGCTAAGTGGGTTTGATCCCGTTCGGCGTGAAATTGCTAAACTGGCATTGGAAAAGTTGATTGCTGACGGTCGTATTCATCCGGCACGCATTGAAGAAATGGTAGAAAAGGC
>DMZB01000088.1 GCA_003482405.1 Lactobacillus sp.
AAAACAATCTCCTCAGTCTGGGACTAAGAAGATTGCCATCGCTGCGATGGGTCGCCTGTTACGAACGATCTACCATCTTGTGATTACGAATCAGATGTATATATACGGCGTCAAGCGCCAATCATTCTGATTACGTCTACAGTGTACTAGCCTTATTCAAAAATTAAAATGGCTAAGGGCTATTTAGTGTACTCAAAAATTGAATTTCAAACCGCGCTAACCGTAAAATGACCGTTTCAGACCTCTAAGGTCAAACCGACTCATAAACATAAATACTAGTAAACCAACATTAATACTTGACTAAAGGTAGAAAAATCAACCAGTTTAAAAACATCGCGTCGTAAATCTGATCTGTATTTCAAAATAATTAATCCGTTTAACACACCCATCATCCCTGCTAAGATGCTAACATCCGCCACAATACTGCCGTTTAGTGAAATTGCCTGTCTCAAGCCATCAATTAAATAAGTCATTGGTAGATATGGATTGATCACTTGAGCGTAGCCACTGGTCAGTTCAACGGGGTACACGCCAGAGGACGCAGAAAGCTGCAACACAAGCAGAATCGTAATTAGCCAGGTCCCGAAACCACCAAGCACGATCCTCAAACAAAAAATGACGGACAAAAATGTTAATGAGCCTAACAACAACATGCTAAGCAATTTAATCTGTGAAACTGGTAATAGATGATTCCCCCAGTTTAACGTTAGGAACAACAAACCACCTTGTAACACACCTAGGACGCCAATAATTGAAAATTTCGATAGCCACCAGATGAACGCGGATTTAGGTCGTGCCTTTGGTAAATAGGCATCAAACATTGTTCCTAAACCAATCCCACCGACAAACAAACCGATGGCGATAAACATTGGTGCCATTCCGGTGCCATTATTTGGTACCTTCGCTACATCAGTAGTATCAGCAACGACTGGTGACGCGATGTCTGACGCTGTCTGTCGTTGCTGATGGAGCTGCTTTAACTGCTGGACACTTGTTGATAAACCAGCCGTTAATCGGCTACTGCCCTGATTGAGATTTGCTGCCCCGGTGTGGAGTCCGGTCAGTCCGTTTGCAATTCTAGAGATTCCACCAAGTGTTTCACTCGAGGCCTTGTTTGACGCGACCATTCCCTGACGCAATGAATTAGCACCATCAGTGATCGTTTGAAGTCCACCGGTTAGTTTGGTCAAACCAGCCGTCACTTGACCGCTACCCGTCGCCGCGTTTGCCATTCCCTGTTTGACGTGGCTCAGCGCCGTTAACAAAATCGAAACATACATTGTGCTGACCTGTTTTGAGACTTTTTCTTGAATAGCTTTCGCCGCTCCACTGGTCATTTTTGAGACAACAAAATTACGACCAGAATCGACGGTGTACCGAATGTGCAAACGATGCGGTGAGGCCGTCAATAACGTCGTTGCGTCACTGGAAAAATGTTTCGGAATCGTCACGACCATATCATAACGTCCGTTACGAATGCCTGTTGCCGCTTTTTTTGCCGTGGTCACATGATAATCGAGCGAATCCGAACGCTTCAGTTTGGCCGTCAATTGCTGCCCAATTGCGATGTTTTTGCCATGATAGTGTTGCGATTGGTCCTGATTCACAATTGCGACCGGAATTCGATCCATTTCTCCGTAGGCATTCCACATTGATGATAGGTACAACAGGCAATATATTGCCGGAATCAGCGCAATCAAGATCAGTCCAATCAGTGTGCTCCGACTGTGCCACAATTGTTGCCACTCTCTTTTAATCATCACTCTCGCATCCCTCTCCAACTGAAATTTATCAAGCGTTTCGGTTGTCGATACTACGAGAGGAAAACGGCGCAATCAATGTGCAAACTAGCTAAAAGTGTCAATTTCGGTACGAAATTTCTAATCGTGGAACATGAGTAAGACTAGCGATACATCAACGTTTGACAGGCATTAGTTAGCAAATAAGCTGCGCGTGTAATGAACACTTTAGGTCAATGTGCATATTGTGCGCACGATTCTCGAATCTATACTAAAGGCAGATAACAGCTAACACCACAACTCAGAATTACGCTCAGTCAGTTGAATTCAGGCCAGTCCTCTTGTCACTTTGTACAAACGTAGCGAGGTCGATTGGCGACAAACTTCGACTGTCCATAAAGATTTTAACAATTTCGTGAGCCGACTCTGGTTGATCTTTTCGAATCCACTGAGTAATGATGCCCAAGATATTTTGAACTAGAATGGCCCGAGCATACTCTAACGGGATTTCGTTTTTCTGAGTTGACAAATTCTCATCTACTGATTCACTGGCAACCTCAACGGTTATTAGCACCATCATTCTACGTATGATCACTGATTCAGGAATTTGATACAGCGTTTGCACCAACTGTTTTTCCCGATTGAGGTAAACAAACATGTGGTAGAAAGCATTGTCTTCGTCATCTTGCCCATCATAAACTGAAGGTTTCGAATATTTGGCAAAAATCTGTTTAATGCCAGTTATCAGCTGATCCTCATAGGCGGTTAACATCGCGTACTTATCCACATAATGAAGGTAAAATGTGCCGCGGCTAACATGTGCCGTGGTGGCAATGTCACGAATGGTCATCTTACGAAACGTCTTTGTTGCCACGAGTTTGATAAACGCCTTTTTGAGTGCAGTTTCCGTGTTTTTCTCTTTCGTGTCCTGTGGCACACAACCACCCCTTTTCGGTTTTAACATCCACAGTTATCTTACTCAGTTTCAAACACAAATCCTAGAGGTCTTTCATGTCAAAAGAAGTTGTTGCGATCTCTCAAAAACTACAAACTACCAGTAAACGTCGAATGGCAATGGCCAAACGACTCATCTACATGAACATGGGCGTTTATCTATTGATGTCGATTGGTGAACTCCTGATTGGTCAGTTTGGTCATGCAACAGTGCTGATTGCAGATGGTAAGAATAACCTCACCGGCGTTTTATCCTCCGTTCTATTACTCGTTGGACTACACTTTTCCGTCATTCCCCGTGACGACGTGCATCAAGAAGGGCATTGGCAATATGAAACCATCGCCGTCTTTCTCGCCGGCATCATCATGGATCTCGTGGGTCTTAACTGTCTGTGGTCGGCAGGTCAAAGTATCATCGTCATCATGAATGGTCAAACAGCATCCATTCGAATTATTACCGGTTACGCAGCGGCCATTTCAGGAACGCTGATGCTAGTTGTCAGTCAAATCAATCAGTTGATCGGCAAACGAACCAATGATAGTGCGCTGATCGCTTCGGCGCGCGATTCGCTCAGTGATGCGTTCACCTCTTACGGCACCATGATTGCCATCTTTCTAGCTTATTGGTTTCACATCGGTTGGTTTGATAGTCTCGCAACGTTGCTATTAGGCGTTTATATCATTATCAATGGCAATCAAATCGTGAGTGCAAGTGCTGAAAAATTGTCTAACGGATTTAATCCTTCCTTGCAGACACAAATTCGCCATTACATCAGCCAGACACCGAATGTACATCATGTCGACTATGTTAATGGCCGCTATACCGGCGACAATATTATTATTGAAACCGAAATCCAGATTGACAACAGTCTAACAACCACTGCGAGTTATCAGTTGTGCAAACGAATTGAAGCGGGCGTGCAAAAGCAATTTCCAGTTTTATATTGTTGTATTCAGATTCGCCCAAGTACCTTAGACTCAGATGAGCTTAAATGACCTTAACCGACAAAAATAAATAACGTGCAGTCCAAAATTAATGGATTGCACGTTATTTGTGTTCGGACAGATGGCATCCTATTCCGTTGTTACGATCACTTGCCCTGGTTGCGGATTGGCCATCACGTAATCTTGGGCAGCAGCGATATCTGATAACTTAAACGTCTTGGAAATCGGAATGCTGAGATGATTACGTTTGATTAAATCAAAAATTTCATCGAAAAGTGCCTGGCTGGGTTCACCGCCATCAAATACGGACAAATAGGCCCCACCTAAAGTAAATGGATCGAATTCTTTAAAAACCCATTCGCCGGCAAGTAGGCCAATCATACAGCAAACACCACCACGGTTCACGTGCTGAATCGAATTTTCACAGCTGACCGTTCCGACCATATCAACAATGCCATCATACTTGTTATCCGTTTGTAATTGATTGTCCTTATCAATTACAACATGATCAGCACCTTGTTCTAATAATAACTGCTTACGTTCAGGCTTTCGTGTTGTTGCGGAAACTTCAACGCCCAAAGACTTAGCCAATCCAATCATAGCCATTCCGACCGCCGTCGTACCACCACGTACTAACAATGTTTGGCCCTTTTGTACCTTTGTCATGCGTAGCGCACCAAACGCCGTGTAAAAGTTTTCCGGATACTGCGCCAGTGTTTGCCAGTCAACATCGTAATCAACGGCAAATAACAGATCATCCGGTACCAATGCATATTCTTGATAACTGCCATCGAATTCACGGCCAAACCCACCATTAATGACGAGTACACGTTGGCCCTTGGTAAATTTCGAATTGGCCGCTGGTTCGAACACTTCACCGACAGCTTCAACACCAATCACTCGTGGAAACTTAACCGATGGCGACCCACCAGCCCGTGTCAACACTTCGTAACGGTGAATCCCAAACGCTTTAATGTTAATAACCGTGTGAGTGGCATCAGC
>DMZB01000327.1 GCA_003482405.1 Lactobacillus sp.
GCTATCCATAGCATTCAGTCACCTCCAATCATTTTCTCCAATTTACCATACTTTACTGGCAGAATGTTGCATTGACTTTTTGGTGTTTCATTTGTATGATTAATATCAGCTATGATACAGACAGTAGGTTGGCGATGAACGAGTAACTAAGGGACTTGGCGGTGACTGTAAGCTAAGCGTTACGACAACTGAAGTACACTGTGGAGCGGATCTGGATTACAGTCTAGCGGACCATCTCGTTACCGATGTCGAGAGATTGTTTCTTCTATAATATAGAAACAATAACTTGGGTGGTAACGCGGAATTTATTTTCGTCCCTATTAGCATGATGCTGGTAGGGACTTTTTTAGTCTTAAGGAGGGCTACTTGTGACAATTTTAGATGAATTGAAATGGCGGGGTGCCATTAATCAACAAACGGATGAGGCTGGTCTGAGCGACCTGGTTAAAGAAAAGGCGGTTGGATTATATGTCGGCATCGATCCAACTGGCGATTCAATGCATATTGGTCATTTGATTCCGTTTATGATCTTGAAACGGTTCCAGTTGGCCGGCCATAAGCCTGTCATCGTTATCGGTGGTGCAACTGGTTCGATTGGTGATCCATCTGGTAAGAAGTCAGAACGAGTCTTACAAACAATGGACCAGGTTCACCACAATCAAGAAGCGTTAAAGGGTCAAATGGTGAAGCTGTTTGGTGAGGATCAATTCCGGTTGGTCAACAACTACGATTGGTTATCCAAACTTTCTCTGCTGGATTTCTTACGTGATTACGGTAAGTTGTTCAATGTTAAAACAATGCTGAACAAAGAAGTTGTTGCGTCACGTTTGGAAGTCGGCATCTCGTTTACTGAGTTCACGTACCAAATTTTACAATCAATCGATTACCTCACGTTATACCGCGAGCAAGATGTGCAATTGCAAATTGGTGGTGGTGATCAATGGGGAAACATCACTGCTGGCCTGGATTTGATTCGCCGGGTTGAAGGTCCAGACACGCCGGTATTTGCCTTAACGATTCCACTGTTGCTCAAGTCTGACGGGACGAAGTTTGGTAAGTCTGAAGGTGGCAACATTTGGTTGAACCCTGATAAGACAACGCCTTACGAGTTCTACCAATTCTGGCTGAATCAAGAGGATAGTGATGTTGTTAAATTCCTGAAGTACTTCACCTTCTTGGATGAAGACGAAATCAACGACTTGGCTGAACAAGTGAAGACAGAACCGTGGAAGCGGGCTGCTCAGCGTCGTTTGGCTGAAGAAGTGACGAAGTTTGTCCATGGTGAGGCTGCGTTAGAACAGGCCGAAAAAATCACCCAGGCACTGTTCTCCGGTGATGTTAAGGCATTAAATGCTGACGAAATTGAGCAAGGTTTCAAGGCCTTTCCAAGCGTTGAGACAACGAGTGCCACGCAAAACATCGTCGACTTTTTGGCGGACAGCGGGATTGAAAAGTCACGTCGTCAGGCCCGTGAAGACATCACGAATGGCGCAATTACCATCAATGGTGACAAGCAAACAGACGTTGAGACAAAAATTGATCCAACGGCAATGTTTGACGGCAAATTTGTGATCGTTCGCCGAGGCAAGAAACGGTACTTCTTAGCCCGTGTCAGTGACTAATGCGAATCTCACAAGCCTTTTGTTTGGGTCTTAAAATTAATTGAGTTTATAATTAAACACATCGCAAATGATTTCATTGCGATGTGTTTTTGTTTATCGTTTGACAAACATACGTTCGGGTTGTAGTGTATAAAGTGCGTTTTTGCTGTAGCACACGAGAAAGCAGCACTGAAATTTTACGCCAGAAAACGAGGAATAGAATTTATGGATGCTTTTGTTCAAACGTTGGTCGATCGTCGATCCGCGCTTTTAACAGCATTATGGCAACATGTGGAAATTTCATTAGTTTCTCTGTTGATTGCGATGGCAATCGCGATTCCGTTAGCAATTTGGGCAACTCATCACAAACGCTTTGCTGCTGTGATGCTTCAAATTGCCGGAGTACTTCAGACCATTCCGTCACTTGCGTTATTGGGACTATTGATTCCAATCGTTGGTATTGGGACCGTTCCAGCGGTGATTGCATTAGTCATTTACGCGTTGCTACCCATTTTTCAGAATACATACATTGGGATTGACGACATTGATCCGTCAATTGAAGAAGCTGCTGATGCCTTTGGGATGGGCCAAACACGCAAACTGTTTAAGGTCGAATTACCGATTGCTGCACCTGTTATTATCTCTGGGGTTCGTCAGGCGCTGGTCATGATCATCGGGACTGCGACGCTGGCTGCCTTGATTGGTGCTGGTGGCCTGGGGACATTTATTCTGTTAGGGATTGACCGTAATGATACAGCGTTGACCCTAATTGGGGCGATCAGCTCAGCACTGCTGGCGATTATTTTGAGCTGGTTGATCAATCGGCTACAGCACATGCGACCACGGTATCTGATTGCCGGTTTAGTGGTGATCTTGCTTGGCATTGGCGGTGTTGGTGTCGCCAATGCGGTGCGCCAACCTGCCGACAATATCACGATTGCCGGAAAGTTGGGCTCAGAGCCAGACATTTTGATCCATATGTATAAGGATCTGATTGAACAGGATAACAAACATGTTCACGTGACGCTGAAACCTAATTTCGGGAAAACGAGTTTTCTATTCAATGCGTTAAATCACAATCAAATTGATATTTACCCTGAATTTTCAGGTACCATTTTGGAAAGTTTGGTCAAGCAACCACAATCTGATAAAGGCCTGACAGAAACACAAACGTATGACGATGCCAAAAAAGACATGTCACAACAGTTTCAGCTGAGTTATTTGAAACCGATGGCATACAACAATACGTTTGCACTGGCTATTCGCCAGCAGGATGCTAAAAAGTGGGATGTTCACACTATTAGTGACTTGAAGACAGTTGAAAATCAGCTGAAACCAGGAATGACACTTGAATTTATTGATCGTCCTGATGGATTGCCCGGTGTCAACAAGACTTACGGGTTGAACCTGAAAGCACAATCAATGGAACCAAAATTACGGTACGAGGCCATTAATAATAAGAATATTAACCTGGTTGATGCCTATTCAACAGACAGCGAGTTACGTCAATATCATCTAACGACCTTGAAGGATAATAAGCACTCCTTCCCGTCGTACCAAGGCGCACCACTGATGAAGGCCTCATTAGCGAAGAAATATCCTGGGGTCGTGAAGAGCCTCAATAAGTTAGCTGGTCGAATCTCTGAAAAAGACATGCAGGAAATGAATTATGAAGTGAATGTTGAAAATAAATCTTCGAAGAGTGTGGCTCGCAATTACTTAACAAGTCATCATCTGTTGAAAGGGGATGCACGATAATGGCAGTGTCAACTGAAAAACACGCAACGCCAACAGCAAAAGATGGCGAACCGATCATTCGGTTTGAACATGTGCAGCAGTCCTTTGACGGTAATGTCGTGATTCCAGATTTAAATTTAACCATCAATGCGGGTGAATTATTTGTTTTGGTCGGGACTTCGGGCAGTGGCAAGACCACGACCTTGAAAATGATCAACCAGTTACAACCACAAAGTGACGGCAAAATTTTTATTATCGACGACAATATTCAAGAAA
>DMZB01000174.1 GCA_003482405.1 Lactobacillus sp.
TTAATACAAAATCACCTCATTTCCAAAATTCGGAAATGAGGTGATTTTGTATTAATGCTCGTCTTTGAACCGAACCTATCTCACAGCTCCGGTTTTTAGTTAACACACAGTATTTAGAATAAGCTGAGTTGGTTTTCATCAGGCAAATCATCCAGCACATGGTTTTCGGTTAAAAAATCAATAATCGTCGCGGATACTTTACCACGCTTGCTCAAGTCTTCCTTTGATAAGAAAGTCTTTTCTTCACGAGCCGCCACAATCTGTTTGGCCACGTTATCACCAAGTCCGGGAACGGCATTAAACGGTGCAATCAAGGCGTCACCATCAATCAGCCAGCTTTGCGCATCAGAACGTTCCACATCGATCATCTTAAACTTGTAGCCACGTTCCATCATTTCATTGGCTAGTTCAAGCACAGTTAACAAACTCTTTTCCTTCGTCGATGCGTCGTTGCCCTTATCCATGATTGTCTTCATTGATGCCTTGATCGCGTTTTTGCCACGTGACATGGCCACCAGATCAAAATCATCAGCACGCACAGAAAAGTAAGCAGCATAATACAGCATTGGGAAATAGACCTTAAAGTAAGCCACTCGCAACGCCATTAAAATGTATGCGGAGGCATGGGCCCGTGGGAACATGTACTTAATTTTCAAACATGAGTCAATATACCATTGCGGCACATTCGATTCGCGCATGGCGTCCTGCCATTCATCAGGAATCCCACGTCCGTGACGGACAGATTCCATGATTTGAAATGACATTTCTGAATCAAGTCCGTAGTTAATCAAGTCGGTCATAATGTTATCACGACAACCAATCACATTGGCAATCGTCGCTGTGCCATCCTTGATCAATTCTTCGGCATTGCCAAGCCAAACATCCGTCCCATGAGACAAACCAGAAATTTGAAGTAATTCGGAGTAATTCTTCGGATGCGTTTCTTCCAGCATCCCCCGAACAAAGCGCGTGCCAAATTCCGGAATCCCCAGCGTGCCTGTTTTACTGAAAATTTGTTCTTCGGTCACACCGAGAACTTCAGTGCCTGAAAACAGGCCCATCACGCCAGGATCATCCGTGGGAATTGTTTTAGGATCGATGCCTGACAAATCTTGTAAGGTACGGATCATCGTCGGGTCATCGTGTCCCAGAATATCCATTTTCAAAATATTGTCATGAATTGAATGGAAATCGAAGTGCGTTGTTTGCCAAGCGGCGTCTTGATCGTCGGCCGGATATTGGATCGGCGTAAAGTCATAAATGTCCATGTAATCCGGCACAATAATGATTCCGGCTGGGTGCTGGCCCGTTGTTCGTTTGACACCGGTCGCACCATTAGAAAGCCGGTCAACTTCAGCTTGTCTAAACGTCACATCATGATCACGCTCATAAGCTTTGACATAACCATAGGCTGTCTTGTCCGCAACCGTGCCAATGGTGCCGGCCCGGTACACATTTCCTTCACCAAACATAACCTTCGTGTAGTTGTGGGCAATCGGTTGATAGTCACCTGAGAAATTCAAATCAATATCAGGAACCTTGTTTCCTTTGAAACCCAGAAAAGTTTCAAACGGAATGTTCTGCCCATTTTTCTTCAACAACGTGCCACACTTTGGACAATTTTTGTCCGGCAGGTCGTAACCTGAGCTGTATTCACCATGCGTGAAGAATTCACTGTACTTACAGTCTGGATTTGGACACAGGTAATGCGGCGCTAACGGATTAACCTCGGTGATTCCGGCAAACGTTGCCACCACTGATGAGCCAACCGATCCACGTGAGCCAACCAAGTACCCGTCCTTATTGGATTTATGCACTAATCGTTGCGCAATCAGGTAAATAACGGAGAACCCGTTACCGATGATTGATTTTAACTCACGGTCCACCCGTTTTTGTACAATTTCTGGCAGTGGGTCACCGTAAAGTGCATGCGCCGTGTCCATGGTCCGCGTACGAATTTCATCTTCCGCACCTTCCATTCGCGGCGTGTACAGCTTGTCTTTTAGAGGATGCACATCTTCGACCATGTCAGCAATCTTATTCGGGTTGGTAACCACCAACTCTTGTGCCAAATCGTCGCCTAAGAAACTAAACTCAGACAACATTTCATCTGTTGTCCGAAAATGAACGTCTGGTAAAGAATGTCGGTTAAGTGGATTAGCGCCACCTTGAGAACTGATTAAAATCTTGCGATAGATCGCATCGTGTGGGTCCAAATAGTGTACATCGCCAGTGGCCGCAATCGGGATATCAAGCTCGTGGGCAATTTCAATCAATGACTGAATAATTGCCTCCAACTTTGCATTGTCATGAATCAGTTCGCCTTCGATCAAAGGCTTGTAAACGGGTTTAGGCTGAACTTCTAAATAATCATAATAGCGGGCCCGTTTGAGCGCCTCGGCCTTCCCTTTTTGCATGGCAGCCTCAAACACTTCACCAGATGAACAAGCCGACCCAACGATCAAACCCTCACGTAAGCGATTCAGTTCGCTACGTGGAACTCTGGGAACACGGTAATAGTATTTCACATTCGATAAAGAGACCAATTTAAACAGGTTCTTCAGACCCACTTGCGTTTGCGCAATAACTGTCGCATGAAACGGCCGTGCATGTTTGTACGCATCATTGTCACTCATATGTTCGTTAAGCTGGTCATGATACACGATGTTATACCGGTCTTCAGCATCCTTCAGAAAAATCATCGCCAGGTGACCCGTTGACTCCGCATCAAAAATGGCACGGTGATGGTGTTCTAGAGAAACGTTAAACTTTTTGGCCAGTGTGTTAAGTCGGTAGCCTTTTAATGTCGGGTATAAGAAGCGAGCCAATGTCAGCGTGTCGATAATCGGATTATCAATTTCTGGCATATCATGGCGCGCATACCCCGTGTTCATAAAACCAACGTCAAACGTCACGTTATGGCCGACCAAAATATCGTCGCCATACCACTTACGAAACATGGTAAAGACTTCTTCTTCACTCTTTGAGCCAGCCACCATATCGTCAGTAATGCTGGTCAGATTAGTCGTGGTATCGGACAAGTGAAAACCTGGATCAATGAATTCTTCAAACTGGTCAATGACATTACCATCTTGCATTTTGACCGCAGATAATTCGATGACCTTATCATAAATGGCGGACAGACCGGTTGTTTCCACGTCAAACACCACGTACTCGTGACCCTTTAACGTTTCGTGCGCATCATTGATACCAATGGGTTCGCCGTCATCAACCAGGTTGACCTCGACGCCATAAAGCATTTTGATACCAGCTTTTGAAGCAGCCTTAAACGCCGCCGGAAAGCCTTGCACACCAGCGTGATCAGTGATGGCAATCGCCTTGTGCCCCCACTTGGCCGCCCGATTAACGAAATCGGCAATATTGTTAGTTGCGTCCATGGTACTCATTTGAGTGTGCAGGTGCAGTTCGACACGTTTGCCATCTTCTGGTGCTGTATCTTCCCGTTCTGTATGTGAAACAACCTGCAGATCGTTGGCAATAATCGCGAGATCCCGGGAAAAATTGTCTTCCTGAACAGATCCACGGACCTTGACCCACGCCTTTTCAGGAATTGCCGCGAAGTTGGCTTCGTCATCCTCATTACGCGAAAACTTTTTAACAATAAACGAAGATGTATAGTCTGTTATCTTGATGGTGAGCAACTGACGTCCAGAACGCAAAACACGGATTTCCTTAGCAAATACATAGCCTTCAACGGTGACACTGCGTTCTTCTTCAGTAATCTCATCAATGCGCCGGACGGGTTCATCATCTTTAATTTTACGGCCCATGCTAACAGGACCATTAACGGTCGGTGCTGACGAGCGTTCCGCCTTGTTTTTGGCAATAACCGCAGCCGCCTTAGTGACCATTTCCTCGTCACGTTTTTCCTTAGCCGCCCGAAAATCAGCTAATTGTTGTGCAGAGGCGGCTTCATCAACGGTAGTAGCAAACGATAACTCTGGAAATCCCAGCCGTTGGTAAGTTGTTACCAATGCAGCCAACGTATCCCCACTTAAAAAG
>DMZB01000315.1 GCA_003482405.1 Lactobacillus sp.
CAGGCTTAGACGTAAATGGTTTAGAATTGTTTGCTTTAATTTGGCATTCAGGTTAGTTTTTCGGCCACAATGCGCCCGTTTATATTCAGCGTTGGCCTGTGCTAATTCAGCTTGATAAGGTTGACAACGAGATAATTCATAAGAAATCGTAGACGGAGATCGTTTTAACCGCTCAGCCATTTGGATATTGGTCAGTCCTAGCTCACAAAAGGTTTCAATTTTAATTCGTTCAGAATAGGTTATACTAGACAAAAGATCAGCTCCTAAAAAATGGGTTTGTGGTAAACACCATTTTAAAGGAAGCTGATCTTTTTTGTCCGAACAGCGTTCGGATTAATTTTACAATCTACCAACTAAACATTTGATACAAAATACTTTATTGATACTTAATACTTTTGCCAAAAATCATTTTAATAGGTAAACTAATAACATAGGATTTAGTTATAACATACTTATTTAGGCTTTAAAACCGCGGTAAACCAGCACTTTTGAATACTCATCGAAATCAAATTTAGACCGCTATTTTTTCACATATTTTGTTATTAATGTTGAAGCCCGATCTGATGCAAACGACTGTCTTTCAAACTTATTTTTAAAACGCATATACCAATTTAGTAACGAAATAGTTTAATCAGTTACATAGTTCGAAACTTAAACAAAATGTAATATTTATTTACATGTAGAAGCAAACGATCAACCGGTTCAACCTGTAGACAGGCCTATACTAGTTCACCGGTTACTATTTTTAGAGATTGCAACCAAGTATTAGGGCCGTTGTACAATGAGATTATGCTAATTTTTGGAGGACATTTATGGTTGAACATAATTCAGCACTGGCCAAGCTGTCACCGTTTAAACAATTATCACCGGAGCAAGCACTCTTAAAGCAACGTGTGGAAGCCTTTTGCCAAACGCACATTGGCGGCCAAAATAATCAAACCGCCATTTTCACCATTCATGGCGACGCCGGTACAGGCAAAAGTGTGGTCCTCAGTCAACTCTTTAATGATCTAGAAACTGCCGCACGAACGGACTCAACAAGCTCTCTATACCAAACACACAACATTTTTCTTGTGAACCATCCAGAAATCCTCAAAGTGTACAAAGAAATGGCCGGCCAACTGCCCAATTTACGCAAAAAGGACTTTGACCGGCCAACCTCATTTATTAATCGTTCACATAAAACTGCGACGTCCGCCGACATTATAATTATCGACGAAGCCCACCTGTTGCTTTCACGACCTGACCGCTATAATAATTTTGATCAACAGAATCAGCTTCAAGAAATCATCAAACTGGCGCGCGTTGTTGTCATGGTCTTCGATGCCCATCAGGTACTCAAAACAAAGAGTTACTGGGACGATGGACGTTTGCAAACAATTGTTTCCCATTATCCGCACGAAGACTATCAACTGCACGAACAGTTTCGAATGCACGCTGACCCATCTGTCGTAGACTGGATCGATCAACTGACCGACTGCAAACTCACGCCTGTGCCCGCCACCACACTAGACTTCGACTTCGAAATTTTCGACGATGCTCAGGTGATGTACGAACGCATTCAACATCAAAATGAGCGCGTCGGTTTGTCACGCATTGTCGCAACGTCAGGTTATCCATCAAAACTCGATGGTGGTAAGCATTATGTCACCGCCGGTCGGTTTAAACTCCCTTGGGATCAGTACAATTATCAGTCCACCTCCTGGGCCGAAAAACCTGAAACAATCAATGAAGTTGGCTCCATTTACACGACACAAGGGTTCGACCTTAACTACGTCGGCGTTATTCTGGGACCGCCGTTTGATTATGATCCAGTCACTCACCAAATGACTGTTCACACTGACCGTGTCACAGATCCGGATGTTTTCAAACGTCGCAATGACCTGACGGATCCTGATGAGATTCAACGTGTGAAAACACAGCTCACGTTAAACGTCTTAAATGTATTGCTAAAACGTGGCGTCTACGGTCTCTACGTTTATGCCAGCCAACCGGCCTTGCGGCAACGTTTGCGAGAATTAAGTTCGTCAAAATAGTGAAAGTCCCTCCGTTTAGGCAAAGCTCGTCTATATACGGAGGGACTTTCTAGCTGTTGCTCCAGTTCACCCAGGGCTGTTCTCACTTCTTTTAAAACACGTTCACGAACCCAGAAATCCCCGTCTGACTAAAAATTGACCAATTACAGGAAGTTCCCCGCACTTGGTCAGTTTTCCGTTATTGTTCAATTTCTCCCGGGGTCTTTTTCGCTCTTATCCAACGTTATCTCATTTCGACCCCGCCCCTTGGACTGATACAGCATCCGGTCAGCTCGCTCGTAAAGATGATCCGGAGTGTCATCAACCTCGCGTAACTGTGCGACACCAAACGACATCGTGAACTGAATCTCATGGCGTTGATAACTCACACTTTTATTTTCGGCGTTAACTTGGATTTCACGTGCTAGCACCTTCGCTGTCGGCAATGTCATTCCCGTTAGGATCATTTCAAACTCTTCACCGCCGACACGATACACATCGATGTCCTTATCCGAGCCAGCGTACTCGCGGAGCATGTTGCCTACTGTCGTCAGTACTCGATTGCCGCCCAAATGTCCGTATGTGTCATTGATCCGCTTAAACCGGTCAATATCCATCGCCACTAAAATCAGCGCTCCACCATCGTTTTGAGCTTGCTTGTAGTCATGGTTAAAAGTCGTTGTAAATGCTGCGTAATTTCCCAAGCCGGTCAGTTCATCAATGGTTGCCTGGTGCACGCGCTGGACATATGAGCGGTTATCGCGGTCTAGAAACACAATGGCAAAATAAAGCACCGTATCCATGATCCAGAAAATTGCAATTTGTTCGTACATATCCGTTAAGGTAATCTGTTGCTCAATCGGAAAATGGATTACGTACACCGACAGCCAGAACAGCGGAATAAGCACTAAACTCGTCACAATGATTGTCGTCACCTTCGAGGTCCATAAGCGTTGGCGGGCAAATCCTAACAGGAAAATGATCACTGCGTAAAAAATCAAAAACAGAAACGACCGTTCCAACTGTGTGCCACCCGTCAGAACCAAACGTGTAGCAAAGTCTATTAGTAGAACGATGTAAGCCGTTTGTTGACCGATATAAAAAACCATGTACATCAATAACAGCATCCGAATATTAACAAACGCAAAGTTGGGTCCAACCATGATAGTTGAATATTCAAAATACACTGCGAGGAGGCCAAAATAAACGACACTCAGCGTTTTGAGTCGTCCCTGTTGATAGTTCAACGAAAACTTTGGCTCGCGTCCAGGATGGACCCAGATGCGCCGCACCAAAATTTGAAACAGGAAAATAATCCCCAATTCAAAGAAGATTCCCGTTAGTAATGGGTTCAAACTCCAACGCGAAAATGTCATAATCTGGCCTCCTTTGTCAGCTAATAAAGATTCTTATACATCATACTCCGTCTCTTTAATACCGGCATTCATTAGATCGTAGGCATTATGCATCATTTGACCATTGTACTCGGCCACACCAATAACCAACGACAGATCCATGGTTGCCAGCGCTGGCGCATCTGTAGCAGCTTTGGCAAAATTATCCCGGATTCTTTGTGCAGCAATTTTAGCCCCGCTAGCATCAGTGAACATTAACGTGCCCCATGTTGGCGTGACGGTATCTAAAATATAGCCGATGTCATTTCCCCGTGTTGACTGGACGATCATATCCGACACTAGCCGAATCAGAGCATCCAGTTGATCATCACTCATCATTCGCTCTAATTCAGAGTAATATCGAACGCGGATAATGACCGTCGTTAACGGGATCTTGAACCGATCATGAGTTTCAAGGTAAACGCTGGCGTCTTCGACATATGAAACAGTCGTCCGCAAGTTTGTTTGAGCATCAAATGCACCGCGTTCCACCATGTCGGTGGCTAGGCGTTCGTTTTTCTCTTGCAAGAGCCGTTGCATCGCTGTCATGCCATAAAAGCTCAAAGATAATAATACCGGCATGATGAGCCAGAAAACGAGTGGTAGCTTAACTGCCTGATGCTGCACTAAGTTTAAATACACCATCACTAAACCCTGAATAAACATGAAAACTAGGTTCAGCGTCAGGCCCGTGGTCAAACTGAAAAAATACGTCGTCATAATCAACGCGATACTGATACCCAAATATAACGTATTCAATAACAAACTGCTCGGAGTCGCCCCAAAAAAGATGGCGGTTACTGTCAGCAATGCCAAGAACACGAGCAAGCATACATCGGCCAACAAACTGGCATTATTTATCTGAGTGCGTTTCATCTGTTGGCCCTCCTTGGTGGTCACGCTGACCATTTTTGCGGAGCATAAGGAACAGCGCATAGCCGATAATCACGATCATTAAGAACGCCAACCCAAGATAAATGGCCAGTGCAGAATTCTTGTGAATCGTCTGAGCAACCGTTGGCTTTGCATCGGTATTTTCATGCTTCTTAAAACGGTAACTATCGTGGTTGTTATCACGGTCGACGAGAATTGCATCCCCCGTGTACTGCTGAATGTTACGTTGGAAGTTGATCTGCGTCGAGGCCATTGCAACATCCCGACTATGTGCCGCCGTAACCACCAAAATTCCCAAATGACTGTTCCAAGGTGACCGTAACAGTTGATTGGTACCGACCGTCTTACCGTAAGCCGACTCGATACTCAATTTTTCGTTAGAAAGAAAACCGGTAAACTGCTTATTGTATTTGAAGTACAACTTGTCGTTAAGTGATTTGATAAAACGATTGTTTTGCGGTGTCCCAAACGTAATCACGTGGTGTTCTCGCAGGACAGACTTCGGAGGCGTCTTGGTGTAGAACTGAATCGAACCGGTATTATTCTGGGCAAAGTTGCCAATCAGATTGAAGATATTCGTCATCGTTGTAAAGTCACTGGCATTCAATGTCTTGGGCCGCACAATGGCCAGGTCATTAAACGACTGATTCTTAATAAACAAACTTGGATAATTGCTAAACAGAATGTTTGTGACCGGCTTGGATTTAATGTACGCACGCGAATCAGGCTCGACAAATGCCCAAGGTGTCTGAGCGTTATCGTTGCCACTCTGATTTTTCATTTCCAAATCAAAGGCGACCCGAATCACAAAACTGTTGCCCAGCGACTGCCCAGTTGGTAAATTGACAGTTAGTTGATCGTCATCTGCTTTGGCAGCCGTAAGTTTTTTACTGCCGATTGGTTTACCATTCACGTAAACCGTCGCCAGTGATCGCGAAAAGTCGAGGTTCTTTGCATACCGAAAGTGCACCCGAATCTTACTGCCATCAGCATTTGTACGATCCGTTGGCAAGCTAACAAAATAAGTGCTTTCTTGATGTTTAGGGCCTGTAATTTGATCGCCGGTTGATGTCAATTTGCGACTACCCTGATAGTTTAGGTCTGATGTAAACGTCTGGGTCGAACTGCTAACAGTCTTCGTGTCAGCACTCGTTTCTTTCATCAACTCTGAATTAGCAATGAAGCGAGCGGCCTTTTTCAGCTGCTGACCTGTTTTTGCCGTCACCAGTAACACATGTTTGTTTCCTGAATAAATGGTCTTCAAAACAGCATGTTTTTGTACATCCTGCTGATTCACTGCCGATTGATATTTTTTCGGTAGATGTTGATAAGTGGCCATCACAATCTGATAATCGGCCTTTTTGGCCTTCGCTGTCTCAAATGTTGTCACGGGAATCTGATTATTTTCCGTGGTAATGACACGAGCGTAGCCAGCTAAGGCGTACATACTGGCCGTCAGTTCATCATTAGACGCTTGCTTGGGCACTGAAATCGCGGAATTGTGATTCACAATCGTATCCGGGCCACTAAAGTGATCATAAAACGACTTAATGGCCGTTTCAGGATTCTTGAGTACATAGCGGAAATTCACGTTGGCACCGCTATATAACGTGAACCAGTTGGCAGGTGTTTGCGCAACCTCAGCCTTGTTGCCATCAGAATTCAAAATTTGTCCGCTGATCTTGATGTTGTTGCTACCGCTGATCAAACGGGTTGGAATGTCGATACTCTTAGTCTGTAAGCCGCTCTTGTTTTCTGGCCGAAATGAGTAAAACTTCACGCCATTGATCGAGATTGTCAGGTCCGATGTATCACCATTAGTTAATTGACTCACCTGATAGTTTAAATTCAGAGTTGCCTGTTTCACGTCCCAATAATCCATTTTAATAAAATACGTGTTCGCTGTAATAGAATTACCCGATAACGTCGTCGTGCTATTTTGAAACGGTTGTGTGTACGTTTGCTCATCAGCGGCTTTAGCTGGCGCCGCCGTCGCAAATAGGCTTACGAGTAACACGAGCGCCGTGAAAATTGCACGCATGCTGTTACTGATAGCGCTTTGTCTTGTACCATTTCGCCTGTTGATGAAAAACCTGTTCTCGAACATAACCCACCATCCCGTAAGCGGCTACTGCGAGCCACATTTGACTGTATGTGATGTACATCAAAATGATAATTAACACATTGCTAAAGTTCATTTCACCTTTTTCCGTGGTGATTGTGATATAGGTACTGACAACAAACAATACAATGGCCAGTAACCACAAAGAATTGCTAAAACCTTGTAAATTAGAGTGAACCTTGCCGGCTACCGACAGCACAAACACAGTGTCAGACAGCACCAGCGAAGTCATTAACAGAAAGTAAATCGATAAAAAGTACAACAGGTCGAAGCGAATTGGCCGGCCCCGTTTGGTAAAAAGTAGATGTGTGTTTTTTAAGATCACGTAGATGTTGCCTTTAACC
>DMZB01000103.1 GCA_003482405.1 Lactobacillus sp.
ATATAAAAGAAAGAAGATAAGTCAATGTATGAACTATTTGTTTTGGGCCAGCTCATGGATAAACCGATGAGTGGTTACAAACTCAAAGATATCTTACAAAGAATGGTTGGTGAGCAGCGCCAGATTAGTTTTGGAACGATTTATCCGTTATTAGACAAACTGGCTAAGAAGAGCTTTATTGAAATTTCAATAGTTGATGACGATTTAAAACGCACTAAAAAGATGGCCAAAATCACGGCAGCTGGGCGACAACGTTTTTTGACGTTGATGGCTAAGCCGGTACCGCTCAACGGTAATACTGCATTTAGTTACGATGTGAAATTTCATAACCTGCATCAGGTGAGGCCGGCGTTGCAGACAGAAATATTGCAGGCTTATAAAAGCCATCTTCAGGAGAGTTTGGCTACAGCAAAGTCAGCAGTAGCGTACATGCGCACGACCGAGATTGCGGATATTGACTTTATCGACGCTCGGCGTGTGGTCAAACTCAGTGAGATGCAAGATGAAGCTGCCTTAAAATGGGCAAATGAAACTTTAAAGGAGTTAGAAAATGACTAAGGAACCTACTTCAAAGCGTTGGATTGCGCTGGCGGCCCTTTGTGTCGCTGTTTTTATGTCTTTATTGGATGTGACGATTGTTAACGTGGCTTTGCCCACGATCCAACACGATTTAAATGAAACTTTTAGTGATTTACAGTGGATCATTAATGCGTACACACTTGCCTATGCGGCGTTTTTACTATTGGCGGCCAAACTGGGCGATATATTTGGTAGAAAGCGATTGTTTTTAATTGAATTAGTTATCTTTACGGCCGGTTCATTGGCTTCAGCATTATCGCAGACCAGTTTTCAACTAAACTTGTTTCGGGCCATGCAAGGGCTTGGCGGTGCTGGGATGATGACGTTATCCATGGCCATTGTGGCGACCACTTTTCATGATCGCGAACGCGGCGTGGCATTTGGTATCTGGAGTTCTGTCATTGGTTTTGCCACAGCCATTGGCCCCTTGCTAGGCGGCTGGTTGATCCAAACATTTTCCTGGCGCGCTATTTTCCTTATTAATGTACCTGTGGGGCTTCTGGCAATTCTAGTAGCGATTTTCTTCGTTGACGAAAGCCGTGCACAGCAATCTGAGCGGATCGACTGGCTGGGGATGATCATCAGTATTGCCATGATTTTCTTACTGGTTTACGGCTTGGTTCAAAAAGAAACACATGCTGCGTGGACCTGGTTCCAGCCACAAGTGGCCGGTTATTTAGTCGGCGGGGTCGCGTTGCTGATTGTGTTTATTGTCTTGGAACAACATTTGCAGGCGCCGATGGTCGATTTGACGATCTTCAAGTCAGTGTCATTTGATGGCACGATCTTAGCGGCATTTTGTCTTGGCGCTGCGTTATATTCATTCTTCACGTATCTCACAGTGTGGATGCAGAACTACCTTGGCTATTCGGCGATGCAAACAGGAATTCGGCAACTTGCAATTAGTCTATTTAGTCTCATTCTTGGCCCTGTCGCCGGCGCACTGACTAACCGGATTCAAAAGCGCTGGCTGATTGGTGCTGGATTGTTTCTAATTGCCGGTGGCTTACTAGTGATCAATCAAGCCGTTTCAATTCAAACGACGTACTTGAGCTTTGTTGGTGGCTTTGTTCTGCTTGGGATTGGGAATGCCATCGTTAACCCGCCATTGTCATCGGCTGCGATGGATAGTGTTGCCATTCATCAGGTTGGCATTGCCAGTGGCGTTCTAAATGTTTTTCGACAGTTGGGGATCAGCTTTGGAATCGTAATCTTAGGATTGCGAATGAGTGCGGCGTATAACCCGGCCATCACACATCAGTTTGCCAAACTGCCGTTACCTCAGCAGGCCGTCCACGGTATTACCCATGCTTTGCAACAGGCGGGCCCGATATCTGGTAACGTGGTGCTCAAGGGCGTTCGCCATACAGCACTACAATATCCAAACGGTGGTGTACTGATGCATAAGATGAGCAATGCAGTGTTTGCGGCCTTTAATACGGGTTTCAGGAGTGTCCTGATGACAGCTATAGCATTTGCACTGATTGGTGGTCTTGCCGCAGTATTCTTTATCCGTGATCGAGCGAAAAACAAGATGTAACGACAATATAATTTTAAAAACGGTTAGTAGCTTGCCCATAATGGGTGACTACTAACCGTTTTGTTTGCTCTATTGATGAGACACGTATACTTAATCCCTCCGTTTGCGCATTCCGAAAATCGCGGATACGACCAGTACGAGAATGATCGCGCCAATGATGGATGGGAAAATCGCCATGCCAGCCAGCATTGGACCCCAGTGTCCAAAAATTATTTGACCAAGCCAGGCGCCAACCAAACCAGCAACAATGTTACCGATAAAACCTGCCGGCAAGTCGCGGTTGGTGATTATGCCCGCGACGACCCCGATTAATCCACCAACAATTAATGACCATAACCAACCTAGCATATGCATGCTCCTTTCTAATAGAAACAATAGGTAGTTTACGTTAACGTCAGAATATCAACGAAGGTGTTAATTATCAAATTTCACGCTTAGTTAGTGATAGGGATGCCAAAATACAAAAGGGTAAAATAGATTCCTACAAAATGGTCAAATACTTTCTCTCTAACAGGCATCTAGAACTGGTGGAAAGCTTTACCAATCGCTATTTTGGGCGTTTAATATTATTTCACATTTGTGGAACATTTACACTTGTGCTACATTCACAGACGTGTTATAGTATTAATCGAAGGGAGGTTACCGAGAATGTCATGAAAATTGATGTGAAGACGTACTTGGTTGAGCATGACTTGACCATTTATGAGGTGGCCAAACGTAGTGGCTATGGTTATACCACCTTGCATAAGTCGTTTAATAAGCGACAAACAGACGCCACGCCGCTGAATATTCGAGATTTGGATGCGCTAGCACAAGCACAGCACATGCAGATGTGGGAAATTTTGCGGGACTTGGAGTCGCACTACATGAACTAAAACCTTTAAAGAGCTTTGAACTGCAGTATTAGTACAGAGGAGGAAATTTAATATGACACAAAATTATTCTAACGATCCGTTTGGCAACAACATGGATGACATTTTTAACCAATTGATGGGTAATATGAACGGGATTAATTCCGAATCACGTTATTTAGTCAATGGGCGTGAGATGACACCGGAAGAATTTGCTGAATACCGTAAGAATGGTCGCTTGGCAGCGGCGCAGCAACCACAAGATGGTCAGGGCGCTGTTAAAAACAGTAAACAACAGGGAATTCTCGAAAAACTGGGTCGAAATCTTACGCAAGAAGCGCGTGATGGCAAACTTGATCCTGTGATCGGCCGGAACAAAGAAATTCAGGAAACAGCTGAAATTTTGAGCCGTCGAACGAAAAACAACCCGATTCTTGTTGGGGATGCCGGGGTTGGTAAGACGGCAGTTGTTGAAGGTTTGGCACAGGCAATTGTCAGTGGTGATGTACCGGCAGCCATTAAGGACAAACAAATTTGGTCGATCGACTTGTCTTCATTAGAAGCAGGCACACAGTATCGTGGCAGTTTCGAAGAAAACATTCAAAATCTGATTAAGGAAGTCAAAAAAGCCGGTAATGTGATTCTGTTCTTTGACGAAATTCACCAAATCCTTGGCACTGGTTCCACTGGCGGTGAAGACGGCGGCAAAGGGATGGCAGACATTATTAAACCAGCCTTGAGTCGTGGTGAACTGACTGTGATCGGTGCGACTACGCAAGATGAATACCGCAATACGATCATGAAGAACGCCGCGCTTGCACGTCGTTTCAACGATGTCACGGTCAATGCACCAAGCGCAGAAGATACGGTCGCGATCCTGAAGGGTATTCGTAAGTTGTATCAAGACCATCACAATGTCGACTTGCCAGACGACGTTTTGAAGGCGGCTGTAGATTACGCGGTTCAATATATCCCACAACGTTCCTTGCCAGATAAGGCGATTGACCTGTTGGATATGACTGCGGCGCACTTAGCAGCTCAACATCCAGTGACAGACAAAGTCAGTTTGGAAGCGCAGTTGAAACAAGCTGAGCAGGATAAACAAGCTGCAGCGGATAAGGAAGACTTTGAAGCTGCTGGCGTAGCGAAGGCCAAAGTAGATGCGTTGACAAAACAGCTAAAAGACGGCGGTCAAGAAGAACGTCCCGTTGCAACGGTTAACGATGTGGCCGCAGCTGTTGAAAGACTGACTGGCATTCCGGTTTCACAGATGGGCGCTAGCGACATTGAACGGCTGAAGACCATCAACAAACGTTTGGAAGGCAAAGTTATTGGTCAAGACAAGGCTGTTGAAATGGTGGCCCGCGCAATTCGTCGTAACCGTGCTGGTTTTGACGAAGGCAACCGTCCAATTGGAAGTTTCCTGTTCGTTGGTCCAACGGGTGTTGGTAAAACGGAACTCGCAAAGCAACTGGCACTGGATATGTTTGGCAACAAGAACGCAATCGTTCGTTTGGACATGAGCGAATACACGGATACAACCGCAGTTTCCAAACTGATTGGCACAACTGCTGGCTACGTTGGTTACGAAGACAACGCCAACACATTGACGGAAAAAGTTCGTCGTAACCCATATTCAATCGTGTTATTAGATGAAATTGAAAAAGCTCATCCGGATGTCATGCACATGTTCTTGCAAATTCTTGATGATGGCCGTTTAACTGATTCTCAGGGTCGAACTGTCAGCTTTAAAGACACGATTATTATCATGACTTCTAATGCTGGTAG
>DMZB01000150.1 GCA_003482405.1 Lactobacillus sp.
TAATTTAGTTTTACGGCCACAGGGTGCCCGCTTAGATTCAGCGTGCGCTTGCGCCAACTCAGCTTGATAAGGTTGACAGCGGGATAATGCATAAGAAATCGTGGACGGCGATCGTTTTAACTGCTCAGCCATGTGGGCATTGGACAGTCCTAGTTCACAAAAGGTTTCAATTTTGATTCGTTCAGAATAGGTTATACTAGACAAAAGATCAGCTCCTAAAAAATGGGTTTGTGGTAAACACCATTTTAAGGGAAGCTGTCTTTTTTGTTTGAACAGCGTTCGGATTAATTTTACAATCTACCTTATCATCAAAATAAAACCAGCACTAAATTTACCTATTTTCAAACTCAAGACAAGGTACATCACCTCTACTATCAAGACAGTATCAAGCATTGCATGTCGCAAAATCGCATGTTTTGTTTCAATCATGTCGGTTCCCCCATAGAAATAGTTGATCAACCCTCAAGCCAAGCACGTCAGCCAGTTTGAATGCCAAATCTAACGACGGGTCATATTTATCGTTCTCAATCGCATTAATTGTTTGCCTAGTAACCCCTGTCTTAGCGGCTAACTCTGCCTGAGAGAGTTTTTGCTGTTTACGTGTCGAATTGATCACGTTCTGCACGACCGTCAGCTCCTTTTGAAATTAGTGAATGTCAAACGTCTTTGACATATAAAGTAAAACATCTTTGTCATTTCATGTCAAACACTTTTTACATTTACGCGCTAAATATGATTTGAGACAATCGATTATAACTGGTGATAACGATGGTATTCAGCCGCACGATGAAGTTGAAACGTGATGATTTCTTCTTCCGTTGAAGTCTGACCTTGAAAAGACGGTTCATTAATCATTCGAAAAACACTGAGTAATTGTTCGGCTTGCTGAATGGCAACCTGTGGCTGTTTTGCAAAGTACAATGCACCAATAACAAGACTTGTTTTTCGAATTAATCGGCATGTGTAGTCCGTATTGTCATTCGGCATGTTCTGAATTTCTTGCCAGACATCCTTTGCATCACTAAAACGCGCTTTGGGGACGTATGTTGGCCGTGTTAGCAAATCTTGTAAGTAGTTTAACCAGAGTTGTTCTCGAAGCATGGCCGCGTCACTGGTCGTTAATTTGGCATATTGTTTGTAACAAGTCTCACCTTTCATGACAAGACCACGTTTTTCTGTGAGATCCTGAACCGACCAAATCGCTAACCCTGCCAATTGTAAGTCAAACAGTGACCATTGAGATAGTTCTTTCAAATGGGTTACGGCTGGCAAACATGGTTCCAAAGGCATTTGCGTTATATTACTGCCGTATGCACGGACCAAGATATAAGCCTGACTAGCCAATAGACGGCGAGCATTAGATTTAGAACTTTTATTTGCTGCATACAATTCCTGTAATTTGGTGAATTTGCGCTGTTCATAGAGCGTAGTAATTGCATACTGCAAATTATCAGTTGACCGCATGTTTCCGTTTCGCCTCAAGTAATCAAATTCCAATAGGCTGATATCAAGACGATCAATTAATTGCCATAGATGATTGCTGTCCACATCATACTGGCCATGTTCCAAACGACCGTAAAAGGATCGTGAAACGATACCTTCGTAAACTTCTTTTTGAGTTAGACGTCGCGCTAAGCGAAGCCTACGAATCAATGTACCCGTATCTAAAGACTTTTGCTGTTTGTTTTTGTCCATATACCCCACCAGCACAATTAGTTTTAAATTTCGCACCGTTTGTGTGCAGTATACGCCACATAATTTTACAAATCACTGTCTTGATCCCTTATATACTCAGTTTGTGTTTAAAACTGATGTTTGGAGCGTGGTCATATGGCGTACTATATTAAGAAATTTTGGAAGGCTTTCGCATCATTAACGCTATTTTTAGTTGTAACTCAGACACTAACCGTGTATGCCTCCGTCATCAACGCGAATATTTTGAATGCTTTGATCGGGCGAAACCTGAGAAGCTTTTTGGAGCAAGTTATTATTTTATTATGTATTTGGGGATTGGTTGCTGTGATTGAATACGGTCTTGATATATATGAGCAGCATTTGATTCAAAATTTGGATATTGCAATTCGGGCCGATATCGCTCAAACGCTAACTCATGAAAGCTACGTCCATTACAATCGCCGTGATATTTCGGTTTATGAATCGTGGTTAAACAATGATCTGCAATTAATAAACCAGCAGGGATTTGAAAGTCTGTTTTCCGTCATTGAAGGTTCTGCTGGAGCAGTGCTTGCCCTGACTACCCTCGCCTATTTTCACTGGTTACTGGCCGTTGTCGCAGTATTTTTAACAGGCATTATTATTATCACACCACATCTTTTGGATCATCAGTTGACTGTGGTTAGCAAACGCTTAACCCACGAAAACGAACAATTCGTCGCGGCCACTCATGATGCTCTACACGCCTTTAATCTGCTGTATGCATTCCAATCGTTGCCGTTACTAATTGCTAAAGTTCACCGGGCTTCTGTCAAACTTAAACAAGCTAACGTTGACCGAACCGTCGTCCAGACGCGAATCATGATGATGGGTTTTCTCGGTAACATTTTATCTCAAGTGATTCTTATGGGCTTGTCTGGCTGGTTAGCTTTACAGCGGCTCGTTAGTATCGGGACAATCAGTGCTGTGGGCAGTTTAGCCAGCAATGTGTTCAATAGCCTCGGTAACATAAGTAATTTGCTCGGGTTAATAAGGGGTACAAAACCAATCTTTCAAAAATATAAGGCTGAGTGTCGGCTTATTGCCCCGTACAAGAGAAATGTGGACTTCACAGTTTCAGCAAGGCAGATTCAAAAACAACAACCAGTGCTGACTACTGACCAGCTGACTTTTCAATTTGGTAATCAACAAGTTTTTAAGAATGTGTCGCAAACTTTTTATGCAGGCGAAAAAACGCTCATTACAGGTGAAAGTGGCGCAGGGAAATCCACTTTTCTCAAACTTTTGGCCGGCTATCTCCAGCCAACCGCCGGTGCAGTGAAGCTTGGTTCTATAAGCCTTGCTGCACTGTCCCTTGGCAACCTCAGGGGCTCTATTTTGTATTTGGACCAACAACCTGACTTGATTAACGGCACGGTCCGCGAA
>DMZB01000004.1 GCA_003482405.1 Lactobacillus sp.
CAATCATGATAAAGGTTTCGTATTCGCCAGAGTTTTGTAGGGCTACCCGATTTCTGAGAGAGCCTACATAATGCCCAATATGTAATTTTCCGGTTGGCCGATCACCGGTTAAAATAATTTTTTTTGCGTTTTCTTTTGTCATTTTAGTCTCCTTAATGATGCTGACGCAGGAACAAAAAACCGTCCCATGACGTCAACACAATCTTGTGTTGTTGTCATAGGACGGTTGCCCGCGGTGCCACCTATTTTGAATGTTCGACGTGTTAAAAGCGCCTCACACTCCGCTTTGTTAAATTCATTTAGTTGGTTGATCATCTCATCGTAACCGCCCACTTCGGTTCGGGTAACTGGCTCTCAACATCCCAGTCTTGCTGTAGTTGAACCTACTTTACGGTTAGCGTCGTTAAACATGGTCAATAAATTAATTATAACGGCTTTTTAAAATCCTGTCAAAGCCCAGTCCCACAGTCGTCCAAACTGTAACGCGTGTTCATTGACACAAACACTTTTCGCGCATAAAATGGTTTGCGTCTAACGATTAACTTTACGTTTTTAAATCACATGTTCCGCCAGTGGTTACACGGGATTTCATCATGGAGGATAACTATTGGAAAACGAAGAACGACAGCAAGAACAGCAACGCGTCGATCACGTGATGAACGAAATCGAACGCCAATTAACGGACAATGAACAGCAATTTGACCGTGCTCGTCATGAAACGAGTGAAGTTCAAAAAAACTATGCTGAAAATGCCTCGGTTAATACGTTTGAAGTCGACGATGCGATGGAAACCAACGCTCAGTTGCAACAACAGCGACAATTGGTTTATTTGGCGGTCACTAACGAAGCGACGATTAGCCAACAACTTGAAAATTTAAAACAACTTAAAACGTCACCGTACTTTGGCCGCATTGATATCCAGGATGCTGGCGAAACAAAACCGGAATCGCTTTACATCGGCACGTTTTCACTGACCAATGAAGACCAGGACTTCTTGATTTACGACTGGCGTGCGCCGATCTCAAGTATTTACTATAATGGTACGCTCGGTCAGGTCAGCTACACGACACCTGCTGGTAACCAAACAACTGACTTACAAAAGAAACGGCAATTCACGATTAAGGACGGTAAAATCACCAACATGTTTGACACCAACGAAACTGTTGGCGACGAAATGTTACAGGCGGTTTTAGGACAGCAAAATGATGACGTTATGCAAAATATCGTCGCTACTATCCAACAGGAACAAAACGATATCATTCGCGATACACGTTCGGATCTTCTGGTGGTTCAGGGAGTTGCCGGTTCCGGTAAAACTTCGGCGATCCTGCAGCGAATTGCCTTTTTACTCTACCACAGCCGCAACGGTGGCGATAGTGAACTGCAGGCTGACCAAATGGTCCTGTTTTCTCCTAACCGGTTGTTCAGCCACTATATTTCAGAGGTGCTCCCCAGCCTTGGGGAACGCAATATGCGGCAAGTCACGCTGGATGATTTTCTGACGCAACGCTTACAGGGGCTCAATGTTCAAACACTGTTTGAGCGCTACGAGGCGGACGCCGATCAGACTAATGCAATGTTTCCGGACGTCCGCGATTATCTGGAAAGTACTCAGTTTGTCACAGCCATCACAGCCTACTGTCAACATGTGACCACCCAAGATATTCACTTCAACGATGTTTTACTCGATGGCACACTTTTCTTTACCAAAGAGTCAATTGCAGCCATCTATGCTGACTTGCCGGCAACCATGAGTACCACTAACCGCATTCTCGCGACCAAAAATACGTTGATCAAGCGATTAAAACGGCGGATTCGCACGGATGCCAAGGACGATTGGGTCGCCGAAGCACTGGATAATTTAGACACTGAGCACTATCACGATTTACTCGGCGAACACGTTGGTCGTTTTAAAGAACTGGATGATGAGGTGCAATATGCTTCTCGTGAAATTGTTCGCCGTCGCTATGAACCAGTTTATGATGCGTTATTTAATAATTACTTCTTGGACATTTACCGTCAGTATGATCACTTTCTCCAAACGACCATTCCTGCCAATGTGGATACTGATCACTGGGACATGCATGAGCAGGACTTTGACACAAACATTGAATATCACCGCATTAGCTTGGACGACGCCGTACCCCTATTATTTTTGCGTGACCTCATCACGGGCGGTGGGCAAAACCGTAGTATCGCGTACCTTTTCGTCGATGAGATGCAGGATTATTCAATGACACAGATGTGTTATTTTCGGCATGCCTTTCCCAAGGCTAAATTTACACTGCTCGGTGATAGCGAGCAGGCACTTTTCAATCGCATGCAACGGCCTCAAGATCTATTGAAACAACTGGCTGCCGCTTTTGACGCCAAACGGCCAAATTTAATCACGCTTAGCAGGAGCTATCGTTCAACGCTGCCCATCACAAATTTTGCCAAGGGACTCCTTCCAGACGGTGACCAAATTCAGGCCTTTAACCGCCCCGGTGACCTGCCACGAATTTTATTGCGGTATAATGAACGAGACGCAATCAATGCCACGACGGAATTGGTCCAAACAGAGCTTGACGCCTTTGGCACCGTTGCGATTTTAACCAAAGACGTTAAAACTGCGCAGCATGTGTATCAGGAATTGCACCGCAATTTCCCGATTACGCTGCTAAACGACATGGACCGAACGTTACCAAAAGGTGTCATTGTCTTACCTGTGTACTTAGCAAAAGGACTAGAGTTTGACTCTGTAATTGCTTACGACGTGTCCGTCAGCAACTATCCCAGCGATGACGCAATTGGGATTTTATACACCATTGCCTCACGTGCGATGCATCATCTGTCACTAGTGACGATTGGTGAGGCGAGCCCGGTCATTAGTCACGTGGCACCCGAATTATTATCCATTGAACATGAACTATAAGAAATAAGTGTCTGTCAATATTTGAAATGTTGGTTTAGAAAGAGGTTCCCCATGAAATTAGACTTTTCCGTCGCCGTCCACAGTCTGCTTTACTTGGACGAAAGCCGGCCACGCAAAATTACGAGTGCTGAACTCGCAAAGTCTCTTCAATTGAATCCAGTCATGATCAGAAATATCCTCTCTGTACTTCATAAACAGGGATACATTGAAGGCTCAGTCGGTAAAAATGGTGGGTACCTGTTGCAACGGCCACTTTCAGACATGAATGTCGGGGAGCTTTACGATCTGACGATTCCACCAACCATTAGCTATGCCCGTTTTATTACGGGCGACTCCTAAGGGTTAACCAAAACCTCCACAGACGCGACTTATCTTCTGGTCAATATCGTCTAAACATTAACTGCACTGTTCACACCCACCGAATCAGCCCATCGGAGACTTTCCCA
>DMZB01000065.1 GCA_003482405.1 Lactobacillus sp.
CATTACTGCCACGAACCGAAGAAAAGTACAACGTATCTGGTTGATCTTCAAACCAGACAAAGTTGATGACCTTAACATCGGCCACACCGTCTAGCGAAGTACTTAATGCCATTTTATCAGCTGTGGCGTAAATTTTTTGCAATAGTTCAACATCTTTTTTGTCCATAAGTGATGTGCTCCTTTATAGCTGTTATTAATTTATTGATGATTGCCTGTCCCTGTCTAGGGGGGACAACGTTTAGTCAGTAGAACGAGAAGAATGCAGATGGAATCGCGTTGACGGAATGCCAATGTAGACCAGTAAGAAATCGGCAGCAAGTGCAATCGCAGTAAAAATGAACACGCCGCGGTAATCAAATAAGTTTGATACAAACCCACCTAGCAATGACCCTAGCATACTCCCAAGTGCTTGAAAAGATTGGTTCCAGCTAAAGACACGACCGGTGACGCTGACCGGCGAGTTCTTGACCAGTAACGTCTGGACTGTTGGAAATAGTGCACCATCTGAAATTCCGATCATGAACCGGAGAATCCCTAACATCCCAACAGTGGTGACGAACCCTTGCGGGAAGTACATTAGAATCGCAAAAACAAAACCGCCCATTAAAACCTTTTCGGTGCCGATACGGTCACCTAGGCGTCCAAGCTGTGGTGCTGAAATTAAGGTTGAAATACCCGGCAGAGCTGCAATAATGCCGGCAACAATGGTGAGATTACCAGTATGTTGCATTAGTTCACGCACGTACAAACTTAAAATTGGGGTAATCGAATTATTGCCCATTTGGATCAACATCGTCGAAATCAACAGAATGACGATTGCCCGGCCAGATTTGAACGATGCAAAAACTTCCTTAGTTGACTGCATTTTTTCGCGTGGAACTGGCGTAAAGTGCTCGTGAACCAGAAACAAACTGAGTAAGAACACGATGGCTAGTAACATACCGGTGATGAAAAATGTCATTCTAATGGAAAATACAGCGGCCAACGTACCGCCAAGAATTGGACCAATTAAATTGCCACTGACGTAACCGGTGGTCAGAATGCCAAGGGCACTGCCACTTTTTTCTTTGGGAGTTTCGGTCGCGATAAGTGCGCTGGCGTTTGGAATGTAACCTGCACACAGGCCCTGTAGAAAACGCAGCAAAATTAACATCCAAACATTATGCACAAAGCCCATCATGGCAATCACAATGGCCATCCCAGCGCTGGAACGCAGCAGCATTAGTTTGCGCCCTTTACGATCGGCGAGTTGACCCCATAATGGTGAAACGACGGCGACCACAAAAAATGTCACCGCATATGTAACTCCGCTGTAGATGGTGAGTTGGCCCTTAGTAAAATGGCCCAATTGATCTACATAGAGTGATAAAAAGGGCATTATTTCGCTAAAACCCATGCCGGCGATGAATGTTCCCAACCAGAGCACAGCTAGGTTTCTTCGCCAACTGTTTTGATTCTTCAAATATAATTCCTCCTTAGTATCGTGTGTGAGTATCGTCTGTGGCGTGTGTTCACGGTCCCTAATCCATAGCATGTTGAATTGAATTTTTTATCTGCGGTTGGGACTGACGATTGAAAGTCGTCATCAGTGTGATGTTACGTTCATGCTCACTGCGGCTCCGTTTGCGAAAAGCCAGTGGGTGGATGCCAATCGTTTTAGTAAAGGATTTTGTTAAATAGTTGGCGTCCATGCCAACCTTAATGGCAATATCGTTGACACTCAGATCCGTGTATTCCAAATAATTTTGTGCATGTTTCAAACGAATGTGCTGTAGCAGGCTCATCGGTGTCAGACCGGTTTCCCGTTTACAGATCCGGATGAGGTAGTTCTTGCTGTAACTAAAGTGTGCGGCCAGTTCGGGCAACTGAATGGGCTTGGCGTAGTGTTCCTGTAAATATTTGAGTAGTGGAAAATCAGTGGTGATGTCAATCAAGCGATCAAGGCTATGCGTGTTTGTGACGGCTGTTGACTGCTTAAAAATAGCAGTAAGTAATAATTGCTTGAAATCTACATCTAGTTGTAACGCCGCTGCAGGTGTTTGACGCTGCTCGGCAGGAATAGCTTCATTCAATAAGGCGTAAAAGGGGGAAACATCGCTCACGTCAAAAATCCGCTGCTGTGTGTGTTGATTAATCAACTCCAAAACGTCGACTTTAAGATCAAACTTCACGTCCAACACCACCGTTTCGTGTTCGAAATGAAACGAATGCGTGGTAAAGGGCGGAATAAAGACCAGTTGATTGGCAAATACACTGATCGAGATTGGGTCATCTTGATTGTGCTGTTGCAGATCAGTATACTCCTGACCGCTTAAAACGAGCTGTACTTGTGCAAAATCGTGCTGATGTGGTTCGACAACTTCATGTCGATGATAAAGTCGACCACTGAGCCATAAAACCTTGAGTTGTTGGTCACGTACTTCTGACATGTTATTTTCTCCAAACAAAGTTAGTGTGATAAATTCCATAAATAGTGCAACCTCTGGCAAAATGTAAGCGCTTAAGCTCCATTATAATGAATCATGAAAGCAAAGGATATCCGGCAACTTCATGAAAAAGTTTTCACAATAATAATTACACGTATGAGGATGTGTTAATGATGGCAGAGGCTAAGAGAAGCGCCCTTAAAAAGGTAACATGGCATATATTACCATACCTTTTTATCATTTACTTTATCGCCTTTCTTGATCGCAGTAGTATCACGTACGCTTCAATCGGGGGGATGGACAAAGATTTAGGTTTAACGGCGACCACATATGGATTTATCGCCGGAATCTTCTTCATCGGTTACTTTCTGTTTGGCATTCCGGGCAACATGATGCTCGAAAAAATTGGTGCACGACGTTGGATGGCGTTCATTCTGGTATTCTGGGGCACCGTTACCTTGGTAACAGGGTTCGTCAACAGTATTCCAATGTTGATCGTGCTACGTTTCTTACTAGGTGTTTCGGAAGCTGGGTTGTTCCCAGGGATGACACTTTACATTACGTATTGGATTCGCAGTAAAGATCGTGCCCGCGCAATTGCCGCATTCATGGTTGCACCGCCAGTTGCCAATTCTATTGGGGCACCGGTTGCAACATGGATTATCACTCAGGTTCACATGGCGTTAGGACTCGAAGGTTGGCGGTGGTTGTTCATTATCATCGGAATCCCGGCTGTTTTAATGGGCGTGTACACTGTGTTTTTCCTGGCTGACAAACCAGCGACGGCCGCTTGGCTCAACGATTCTGAAAAGAGTTGGTTGGAAACAGCACTAGCCGAAGATGTTAAGAAGGAAAGTGAAAAGAAAGTCATCAGTGCACCATTTATTGATGCCTTCAAGGATGCCAAGATTTGGAAAATGACTGGGATCAACTTCTTCTATTGTATCGGCTTGTATGGGATTACATTCTGGATGCCACAAATGGTGAAATCATTGTCCAGTAATTTATCCACGATGCAGATAGGGCTGATCAGCGCCATTCCTTATCTGTTAGGTGCTGTGGCATTGGTTGTCAATGGCCGTTGGTCTGACCGGACTGGCGAACGTGTTTGGCACACAGCTGGCGGTGCACTACTTGGTGGGATTGGCTTCATTGGTGCCGCTTTAACGACATCAGTACCAATTCTGTCAGTTGCCTTTATCTGTCTGTCGGCCATCGGAGTGTACGCTTACTCAGGTCCTTACTGGGCCATTACGACTACCGTGGACCCACGGATTGCTGCGGTTGGGTTAGGGATCGTGAATGCTGTTGGGAACTTTGGTGGGTTCTTCGGACCATACGCCATTGGTTTCCTGAAAACATCAACGGGTAGTACGACGATTGGGATGTACTTCCTAGCCGCAACATTAATCATTACCGGCCTGATTGTTCTCAGTTTGCGTTCAAGTAAAACAACGAATCAAGCCGCTAAGGTCGCCGACGAACAGGATGCTTCCGATGAGGTTGATGCAGAGAGCCACCCAATTAACTAAGTGATCAAATATATAAAATAAAAGCGAGGTTTTTATCATGGTTGAACGTTTCCAAAAGGATTGTATGTACTGTGCCCATACTGAAAAGCTGGATGCAAACTACATTGAAATCGAATCACTGCACGTTGCCACTGTCTATTTAGCACGTGATCAAACACACCTTGGCCGTGTTGCCGTTGTCTTAAACTGGCATGTTGACGAACCATTCCAGTTGACGGACGTTGAACGTCACGAATTCTACGACGACGTTGCGCATGCCGCTGAAGCTGTGGAAAAGGCGGTTAACCCTGGCAAGATCAACTATGGCACGTACGGTGACACGGTTTCTCACCTCCACGTTCACGTTGTACCCAAGAAGGATGGCGACAGTGACTGGAACGACGCCTTCGTAAACAACCCTGAAAATCCTAAGAAGTTGAGTGATTCAGAATACAAAGACATTATCAATAAGATTAAGGAAAATCTCTAGAGTGATGCCGAAGCCCGGGAAGGCCCGAGCAATAACGTAAAGGTGGCAACGTGCAAGCGCATTTTGCTTGTGGGTTGACAGCTTTGGGTTATGCACAGGGCCTTGGGCGACAGGTGCACGTTTACAACATGAGTGTGGATTCAGAAGTTGGGTGCACGTTTATAAGAGCAATGTCTCGGTTCGTTTCTCAAAACACAAATCAAAAAGGAGCGTATTAAGTTATGACTGTTAAAGGTAAAGTTGTTGTTATTGCAGGTGCTTCATCAGGAATTGGTGCTGCCACTGCTAAAAAGTTGGCTGACCACGGTGCGAAGTTATTCATTGGTGCCCGCCGTGAAGATTTGTTGAAGCAACAAGTAGAAGAAATTGAAGCTGCTGGTGGGGAAGCTGCTTATAAGACTGTGGACGTTACAGACAAGAATTCGGTTGCCGACTTCGTTAAAGCTGCTCACGAAAAGTATGGCAAGATTGATGTTATGTACAATAACGCCGGTGTTATGCCAAACTCTGCATTACGTGACCTGAAGGTTGAAGACTGGGAACAGGCTTTCCAAATTAACGTAATGGGTGTTCTGTACGGCATCGCTGCTGCACTACCAATCATGAAGGAACAAGGCTTTGGTCACTTTATTGCGACGGATTCGAATGCCGGTCATGTTATCAACCCGAATGCTGCCATTTATTCCGGCACTAAGTTTGCGCTTCGTGCCATCATGGATGCCCTGCGTCAAGAGGAAGGTCCTAACATGATTCGTTCCACCATCGTATCACCAGGTAACGTCAACACGTCACTTTGGAAGACGGTTGGTGACCCTGAATTACAGAAGAAGGCCCGTGCCCGTGAAGAAGAAATCGGTTTGGACCCAGAAGACTTGGCTAACGCAGTCTTATACGCCATTGACCAACCAGAAAACGTTGGCATCGACGAAATTCTGTTACGGCCAACGGTGCAGGAAAACTAATTTAAACGTGCTTGCGAAACTTTGATAGAAAGTGCGTAATAATGTGAAGCAGCTATTTGTACTGGCAAAGTTTGTCGGTACGATAGCTGTTTTGTGTTATGCATGGTTTTCTGCACGACAGCAACACGTTTGCAATGAGACCCTGAAAAGGGGGTTAGATGTCTGGTTACGAACTGCACATATGTCGAACAGTTGCGAATATGCGCATCCGTTGATTTGATTAACGCCACTTTCATTTACTTCTTCATAAGAAAAAATTAAAATGACTGTGTAAACGTCATCTAAGTGTCACTATTTCTCGCCATGAGGCTAAACATGGTTTACAATCTGTAGGCGTGAGCAAAACAGGAAGATTAATTCCTTGGGGGACCAGAATATGGATAACGAACCAAATCAAGAATCATCAAGAATGCAGCGACGCAATGAACAACGGCCAAGTAACCACGGTGGTGGACATCATCGCCGTTTTCACCCATGGCGTTGGTTCTGGGGGATCATTATCGTCTTGATTCTTGCGATTGTCGGTTTTGGTGCTATGGCGTATCACAACATCAATTCTGCTAGTAATAAGGCTTATAAATCAGCTGGTATCAGCAAAGCCCGTGACACTAATACAGTCTTGAAGGACAAAAAACCAATTTCAATTATGTTTTTAGGCACGGATACCGGTGCACTTGGCCGGACTTACAAAGGCCGTACCGATACCATCATGATTGCCACGATTAATCCGCAGACTAAGAAGATGTTGTTAGTGAGTTTGCCACGTGACACGATGACTGATATCGCTGGTTATCCACAGGATTCACCAGCCAAAATTAACGCGGCTTATGCATATGGTGGCGTTGGAACCACAATTAAGACGGTTCAAAACTTACTAAACATTCCCATTGATTATTACGCTATGCTAAACATGGGTGGTTTGGAAAAAGCGATTAATGAAGTCGGCGGTGTTACTGTGACATCACCATTAACGTTCACCTATGAGGGGGCTTCCTTCACCAAGGGCCAGTCTCAGCACATGAATGGTGCTACTGCGCTGAAGTTTTCACGGATGCGTTACGATGACCCACAAAATGATTATGGCCGTCAAACGCGGCAACGGTTGGTCGTCCAGGCACTCTTTAGAAAGTCGGTTTCGGTTCAGACCGTTTTGAACCCTAGTTTCTTGAACTCAATTGCAAGTGAATCACAAACGGACTTGACGAGTTCTGATCTCGTTAAACTCGCGGCCAGCTATCGTTCGGCAACTAAGAACATGACAACTGACCACATGCAAGGCCAAGGTCAGATGATCAATGGCCAATCCTTTGAAGTGGTTAGTTCAACTGAAAAGCAACGTGTGACAAACGAAATTCGCAAGAGCCTAGACCTTTCAGCGAAGCAGGATCAATAATAGTTTGAGAGCGTGAGTAACCTCGGGTGAACCCGAGCAACAACTGGAAAATCCTTCCGCATAGGTGAACTTTGCCTATGTGGAAGGATTTTCAGGTTGTGCACAGTGGTTCAGAGGTTACGAACGCGTTTGCGACAATATAACATGCGGGTGCAGCACCTTATGTCACTAGACCAAATCCAGAGAAAAACGGCCCTCTCCCGAATCTGGGGAGTGGGACCGTTTATTGTTAATTAGTGAATGCAGACCGGCTCTTACCAGCTTGCTTTACGCACGCCAGGAATTTTACCCTGTAGTGCCAACTGACGGAAGTTCAGTCTGGAAAGACCGAATTGACGTAGGTAAGCGTGCGGACGACCATCAATTTTGTCACGACGGTGAATACGAACGGGTGAGGCATTCTTCGGCAGGGTGGCGAGCCCGGCATAGTCGTGTGAGGCCTTCATTTGAGCACGTTTGTCCGCGTACTTAGCGACTGTCGCTTCAATCCGTTGTTCTTTGATAATTTTAGATTTTTTTGCCATAAAACGTTTAGTTCCTCCTTGTATGTGCAGTTCTTCAGTCAACAATTACAGAATTTGTGTTTATCAACTGTAACGATTACTATTTAGTGTAACAGATTTACTTACGAAAACAAAGCATTTTGCAAACTTGATTAGGATCAAGTCAAAAGAATGGCAACCTGATACAATGTTGATATAGCGGAGGAGACAAAAATGACGACTCGTAACTTGCAAACACACGACTGCATCCAACTGGTGCCGATTTTTAAGAACTTAACGTCCGCGGAGTTACAGCAAGTGGGCAACATTGTACACGAGCACGTGTACGAAAAGGGGAGCACACTATTTAATGCGGGTGATCAAGCGAATGCTCTCACAATCATTGCGGCTGGTCAGGCAAAGGTTTATCAGTTAGCCGCTAATGGTCGTGAGCAGTTGCTGTATTTGCTACAGGCAGGTGATTTCGATGGTGAGGCGACCCTCTTTAATCCAGTGACACGGACGAGTTACGCACAAGCACTGGTGCCCACACACGTTTGCAGCATTCAGCGTGCTGATTTTCAGAAGTTATTGGGGGATGCACCACAGCTGGCGCTGAGTATTCTCAATGAATTTGGCAAACGAATCAGTCAGTTAGAAAATAAAGCGACCAGTGTGACTACAAGTTCTATCGGTGGTCGGTTGGCAGAGTATCTAGTTGAAACGGCTGCGAGTTTTCCAGAAAGGGCAACGTTCACGCTACCTTTACAAAAGAAGGAGATTGCAGTCTATTTAGGGACAACCCCAGAAACGGTGAGCCGCAAACTCAATGAGTTTCAAACTGCCGGTTGGCTCAAAAAGGGGCGTGGCAATACCATCACCATTTTGGATGCTGATCAGCTCGCTATGCAAAGTTAAATGGCAATGTAAATTATTTTGATGATGTGCTTTTTTTGAGGGACCGCGGGCCAGCGGTTCTTTTTTTATGGATGCATATAAATCCTGAATAGGACTGCAATTATGCAATGTTACCGCAGTAAAAGGGCTGTGCAACAAATTTACTAATAATTTTCAAAAAAGATAAATCCCCGTCTATCAACCTGTCTAGTCCATTTTGGGACTTTTCGGACACTTATGGGGGATTTGTACTTGATGTAAGCGCTTCACTACGGTATGCTAGTCTCGTGCTTAAGATATTAGGGACATCGTTTTGCGACCATATGTGGCTTTGAGGAAATGTTTTTTGCAAATCGCTTTGAAAGCGCTTTACTGGTAATCTTTTAATGGCTATAATACATATGTAGTGAAAAAGTCAATCATATTGCATATAATTGACGGTGTTACCTAGTTTAGTCGTGAAAGGAGGTGCGCACGGTATGCTAGCAATTGTTTTAGCTAGTCACGGTGGCTTTGCAGATGGCATTAAGCAATCGGCAACAATGATCTTTGGTGATCAGGAAAAAGTTGCCACCGTGGCATTCATGCCAGATGAGGGTCCGGATGACTTGAAAAAGAAGTTTGATCAGACGCTCGCTGGTTTTGATGATGATGACCAGATTTTATTCCTCGTTGATTTGTGGGGTGGGTCACCATTTAATGTTGCTAGTCGAATTGTTGCCGAGCACACGGATCGAATGGGTTTGATCACTGGTTTAAACCTGGCAATGTTGATTGAGGCCTATACCGTCCGCAATCAATCATTGGCGCAGGTGGTGCCTCACCTAGAAGAAATTGCTAAGGCAGGCGTCAAACACCTGGATTTAACAGCATCTGATAAGGAGGTCAACTAATGAGCATGGACATTCGGTTAGCACGAATCGATTCACGACTCTTACATGGTCAGGTTGCCACGGTGTGGACGAAAGTAATCACACCTGACCGGATCATTGTCGTATCTGATGGCGTCGCTGCAGATAATGCGCGAAAAACGTTAATTATGCAGGCGGCACCAGCTGGTGTGGAGGCCAGCGTCATCGCTGTTGACAAACTGCAATCAGTTTATCAGGCACCAGAGTTTGATGGCGTGAAGGTCTTCCTCCTGTTTGAAACACCACGTGATGTTTTGCGTGTTGTTCAGAGCGGGGTTGAATTAAAGTCTGTTAACATCGGTAGCCTGAGTTTCACGGATGGCAAGAAGATGATTACAGATGCCATTGCAGTCGGTGGGGATGACGCACAAACGTTCCACCAACTGCATGACGCGGGCGTTGAACTAGAAGTTCGTAAGGTACCAGCAGATCACAAGCAAGACCTTATGGCATTGCTTGAAGAACACGGATTCTAGTTTGATTTCCAGGAGTTGTGTTACAGCTCCAAATAATTGATGGCTTCACATTTTTATAATTTTAGGAGGGACACACATGGTAGGGATTATCTTAGCCAGTCATGGCGGCTTTGCCGAAGGTATTTACCAATCAGGTGAAATGATCTTCGGTAAACAGGAGAACGTGCAAACGGTCACCTTGCTGCCAAGTGAAGGCCCAGATGATGTCCACGCCAAGTTCGAAAAAGCGGTATCGACGTTTGATGATCAAGATCAAGTGCTGATTCTGATCGACCTTTGGGGTGGAACACCATTTAATCAGGCAAGTAGCCTGTTTGAAGAACACAAGGATAAGTGGGCCATTGTGACCGGCATGAACTTGCCAATGGTCATTGAAGCTTACGGTTCCCGGATGACAATGGATAACGCGCATGAAATTGCGACGCATATCCTCCAGACGGCCAAGGATGGTGTACGCATCAAGCCTGAGTCGTTGGCACCAAAAGAAGCACCTAAGGCAGCAGCGGGTGAAAAGGCTGAATCAGCCATTGCACCAGGTACAGTTTTGGGTGACGGACACATTAAGATTGGTCTTGCACGTGTTGACTCACGTCTGTTACATGGTCAAGTTGCCACAGCTTGGACACGTTCGATCAACCCTAACCGGATCATCGTTGTTTCTGACAACGTTGCTAAGGATAAGTTACGTAAGAACATGATTGTTGAGGCAACCCCACCTGGTGTTAAAGCCAACGTTATCCCGGTTGACAAGATGATCGAAGTTTCTAAGGATCCTCGTTTTGGTGCCACAAAGGCATTGATCTTGTTCGAAACACCTGAGGATGCCTTACGTGCTATCCAGGGTGGTGTGGACATTAAGACGCTTAACATTGGTTCGATGGCGCATTCAGCAGGTAAAGTTGCTGTTACTAAAGTACTTTCACTTGGTAAAGAAGACGTTGAAACCTTCGATAAGTTAAAGCAAGCGGGCGTTCAATTCGATGTTCGTAAAGTGCCAGATGATTCATCTGCCAACATGGACGAAATCGTCGACAAGGCTCGTCAAGAATTACAAAATTCATAATTATTAACACATAGATAGGAGGATTTTCAAATGTCTGCTATATCAATGATTCTTGTTGTAATCGTTGCATTTTTCGCCGGCATGGAAGGAATCTTGGATGAATTTGAATTTCATCAACCCTTAATCGCTTGTACATTAATCGGCTTGGTATCAGGTCAATTAACAGCCGGACTTATTTTGGGTGGTTCCCTTCAAATGATTGCCTTAGGTTGGGCAAACATTGGTGCCGCTGTTGCACCCGATGCCGCATTGGCATCAGTCGCATCTGCTATTATTTTGGTTCAAGGTGGTCAGGGAACTAAGGGTATCGGTTCAGCGATCGCGATTGCGATTCCTTTGGCCGTTGCTGGTTTGTTCTTAACCATGATTGTTCGTACCATCACTGTTGGTATCATTCACATTATGGATGCTGCTGCTGAAAAAGGTAATTACCGTTCAATCGATATGTGGCAAGTGATTTGTATCTGTCTCCAAGGTTTGCGGATCGCAATCCCAGCCGCATTACTGTTAGTTATCCCAGCTTCACAAGTGCGTGCAATGCTTGAAGCAATGCCTGCTTGGTTATCAGATGGTATGGCTATTGGTGGTGGTATGGTTGTTGCCGTTGGTTATGCAATGGTTATCAACATGATGGCTTCTTCAGAAGTTTGGCCTTTCTTCGCAATTGGTTTCGCCATTGCTGCTTTGACTGACTTGACTCTGATCGCTATTGGTACTATCGGTCTTTCTCTTGCCTTAATGTACTTAAAGCTTGACGAACATGGTTCAAATGGTGGCTCAAACGGAGGCGGTGGCAATAATAACACCGGTGACGCATTAGGCGACATATTGGACGACTATTAAAATTAGGGGAGGGAAACGAAAATGGCTGATAATAAAACTGAAACTAATACGAATACCAAAAAGATTAGTTTAACAAAAAACGACCGTTTGAGAGTCGCTTGGCGGTCAACGTTCATTCAAGGTTCTTGGAACTATGAACGTATGCAAAACGGTGGCTGGCTATATTCAATTATGCCTGCCCTGAACAAGTTATACACTAAAAAAGAAGATCGAATTGCTGCTTACAAACGGCATTTGGAATTCTTCAACACTCACCCATACCTAGCTTCACCAATCATTGGTGTTACGTTAGCCTTGGAAGAGGAACGTGCCAACGGTGCCGAAGTTGACGACGTTGCCATTCAAGGGGTTAAAGTTGGTATGATGGGTCCTTTAGCCGGTGTTGGTGACCCAGTCTTCTGGTACACCGTTCGTCCTATTGTTGGTGCCTTAGGTGCTTCATTGGCGATCGCCGGTAACATTGTTGGACCAATTTTATTCTTTGTTCTTTGGAACCTCATTCGTTGGGCATTTATGTGGTACACCCAAGAGTTTGGTTACCGTGCTGGTTCACGGATCACTGAAGACTTATCTGGTGGTTTACTCCAGAAGGTTACCCGTGGTGCTTCTATGATGGGTATGTTTGTTATTGGTGGTTTGATTCAACGTTGGGTTAAGATCGACTTTAAGCCTGTTGTTTCACGGATCACTCAACAAAAAGGTGCCTACATTGACTGGGCTAAATTACCTAAGGGCAGCGCTGGTATCCATCAGGCTTTGACACAATACAACCTTGGTAAAGGATTATCCTTGGACAAGGTTAAGGTTACGACTTTGCAAGATAACTTGGATCAATTGATTCCTGGTTTGGCTGCGCTGTTACTGACCTTCTTATGTATGTGGTTATTAAAGAAAAAGGTTTCGCCAATCATCATCATTCTTGGTATCTTCGTCGTTGGTATTTTACTCCACGTCGTTGGTTGGCTTTAATCGAAAGCTGATTCCAGCAATGGAAAGCAGTTTGTGAATGCAATTGTTTGTTAAGGGCGCTCATTTTCGGGGAACCGAGGGTAAGTGCCCTTAACAGTATAAGATCGGTATACCGTTTAAAGTTACCGATGAACGTAGTATGATGCCTATAGAACACCAGGTTAAACACAGGTTAGGAGAGAGAAACATGGCTGAATCACTTAATACAAAGGTTGAGTACGTCACCGATGCAACATCGTACATGGGAATGGGTGACTATGGCAAAATCATGGTCGGCGATAAAGCATTTGAATTTTACAACGACCGTGATAGCAATAAGTTCATTCAAATTCCGTGGGAAGATGTCAGTTTAGTCATCGCTTCGGTGATGTTTAAAGGTAAAGTGATTCCTCGGTTCGCTTTGCAAACGATGCATAATGGGACGTACAAGTTTTCAACGCGTCATCCTAAGGTTGTGCTACGGGCAATTCGAGAACATGTTGATCCCAATGACATGGTGCGTTCCTTAACGTTCTTTCAGGTTATGCGGCGTGACATAAAAGCGCTATTCACACGCCGCCCACGTTCTTCAAAGCAGAAACAGTAATCGATTAAAAACTAACACCACGTATTGTCACTTGCTGACAGTATGTGGTGTTTTGTGTTTGGGGTGGGTTCAATTCGGAGTGCTATACTAGGAGACATTACATAATGGAAAGAATGATTGTAAAGGCATGAGTATTTTTATTGAAAGTTCCCAAGGTGTTTTGATGATCATCTTGATGGTGGCAGTGGGCTATGTGCTGGCTGCCAAGGGGTGGTTTAACGAAGACTCGACACGGTTGTTGGCCAAATTAGTCACACAGATTGCCTTACCACCGTACATGGTAATTTCGATCACTCGTGATTTTTCCAAACAGGAATTACATACCTTGTTGCCAGATTTGCGGTATCCAGTGATTTCGATGTTTTTACTCATGTTGCTGGCTTGGGGCTTGGTTTATGTGTTACATATTGATCCGAGTCGACGAGGATTGTTTACATCGATGTTCTTTAATTCCAACACTGTCTTTGTTGGTTTGCCGATCAACATGGCCATTTTTGGGTCAAAGAGTTTGCCCTACGTTCTGGTTTATTACATGGCCAATACCACAATTTTCTGGACGATTGGCGTATATTTCATCCAGCGTGACGGTTCAGTTGGTGAACATCTGTCGATTGGTATGATTTTGAAGAAGATCTTTTCAGCACCGTTAATTGGTTTTATGATTGGTGTCGTGCTGGTAATGTTGAACATTCATTTGCCGAAGTTTTTAAACCAAACGTTTACTTACTTGGGCGGTCTTACGATTCCACTGTCGATGCTTTTTATCGGAATTTCCGTGTACACAGCCGGATTACGCAATATGCGTCTTAATCGCAGTAGCTTAGGGGTTTTATCTGGCCGTTTCATCTTCGCGCCCGTTTTGATGACCCTGTTAGTTGCACATAGCAGCATGCCAATCTTGATGAAGCAAGTTTTCATTCTACAATCTTGCATGCCCGTCATGACAAACGCTCCTGTGGTGGCAAAGTTGTATCACGCAGATGCTGATTTTGCGTCAATCATGGTGACAGAAACGACACTCATGTCACTTATTGTGGTGCCAATCATGATGGTTTTGATTCAAAAGGTTGTTTAGACTTAGCAAAATCGCAAAAACTTCAGATTTTCTTAATTTATTTTACTGAAAACACGAAAATAGGAACGCTTATATAGCGCGTTTTCATATTGCTTTCACAGCAGAGTGTAACTTTATTGTAATACTTGTAACAAAGTGTTATATGGCTGGTATGGACCTGTTACACACCTTGGGCTATTATGGGAAACAGTAAATGCTACATAGAGCCGTTCAAACGGGAAGAATTGTTTAGGAGTGAATAACGTGAAGAAGACTATTAAAAACGTATTGTTAACCACTGCTGGTGCTGCTAGTGTTTTAGCCGGCGTTCAATTATCAGCCAACGCCTCAACTGTTAAATCAATTAAAGGCGACACAGTGTGGGCTTTCGCACAAAAGAATCACACCACTGTTGACGCTATCGTTAAAGCCAACCATTTGACGAATGCTAACTTGATCTACGTGGATCAAGAATTAACTATTCCTGATGCTAAGGACACTGCCAACCAAACGTCACAAGCTAGCCAAAGTGCTACTAGTGATGCTTCGGCTACTAGCCAAGCTGCATCTGCTAACAGTGCAGACGCAAATGGTAACTACACAGTTGTTGCTGGTGACACATTAAACGCCATTGCTTCTCGGACTGGTAAGTCTGTTTCTGACTTAGCTTCCCTGAACGGTATTTCCAACATCAACGTATTGATGGTTGGCCAAGTACTTCACACAACTGGGACTGCTTCACAAGCTACAAGCGTTGCTAGTCAAGCATCACAGGCTTCACAGGCACCTGCTTCTCAAGCAAGCCAAGCTAGTCAGACTTCACAAGCATCACAGGCTGCTTCAACTACGAGTCAAGCCTCACAAGCCCCAGCATCTGTTGCTGCTAGTCAAGCTCCAGTATCACAAGCTAGCCAAGCACCTGCTTCAGCTGCAACTAAGCAAACGACTTCAACTTCCACTGCTTACGCTGGTGGCGCTGCTGCCGGTATTGCCGGCTTCTACTCAGGCGTCGACGGCTACCCAGCTGGTCAATGTACTGCATTTGTAGCCGGTATCTTACAGGCTGAAGGTATTCCTAGTTCACAATGGGCTTACTTAGGTAATGGTAACGCCTGGGGTGCTAACGCGGCTGCCCGTGGCGTGGCTGTTAACCAAACACCAACTGCAGGTTCAGTTGCCTTCTTTGGTTACATGCACGTTGCTTATGTTACCAGTGTTAACGGTAACGGTACGGTTAACATCATTGAAGGTAACTTCAACGGTCAATCATACAACGCACGGACAATCTCTGCTAGCGAAGCAGCAGGTTACATCCACTTCTAATTAGATATTAAACATTAAGAATCGCCCAAACGGACGGTTCTTTTTTTGTTGCGTTTCACACCAGTCGGTTGTCATGGTAACATGATTGAGAAGAGAAAAAGGGAGACGTTGGTGAGATGGCAGAATTGGTGATTATTAGACACGGTGAAAGTACAGCCAACCGCGATAACATTTACACGGGATGGACCGACGTTGCTTTAACCGAGAAGGGCGTGGCACAAGCCAAACAAGCTGGACAGCTACTTGCGAAAACAGGACTACAATTTGAGGCTGTTCACACTTCGTTACTGAAACGGGCAATTGAAACGACCGACATTGTGTTAGAAGAAATTCATCAGTTGTGGGTGCCCGAGTTCAAAAGTTGGCGTTTAAACGAGCGTCATTATGGTGCGTTACGTGGGCTCAATAAGGATCAGACACGCCGTCAATATGGTGCTGAGCAAGTAGCCTTATGGCGTCGTGGGTATGATGTTGTACCACCCCTATTAGATGAGCCAGATCACTTAAATGATCGACAGTATGCGAATTTGCCAAGAACTGTATTAACCCGTGGTGAAAGTTTGGCGATGGCCTATGAGCGTTTGATGCCATACTGGACCAATCGGATTGCACCACAACTGCTAAGTGGGCACAATCAATTGATTGTGGCTCATGGCAGCACGTTACGGGCATTGATTAAATATCTGGATCATGTCAGTGACGCCGACATCAGCAAAGTTGAGGTACCCAATGCAGAACCGATACAGTATACGTTTGACGATTCGTTACACTGTCTTCGCAAGCAAGTGTTGTCGTGATTTGCATAAGGTTTCCACACATTTGAGTAAACTAAAAGAGGCTATCGATAACGGTCAGTTGAGACCAGGTTACCGAAAACCCCTTATTTTTTTGCCTTCGAAACTGGAAAACTAATGGTAAAGACGGTGCCTTGTGGTTGATTATCCGTCACAGTGACACGTCCACGGTGGCTGTCAATGATCCACTTAGCAATTGAAAGTCCTAAGCCGTTGCCCCCAGTGGCGCGGCTACGGGATTTGTCAACACGATAGAAGCGATCAAAAACATGTGCCTTATCCGTATCGTCAATGCCGATGCCAGTGTCCTTAATCTGCAGTTCCCATCGGTTGCCAGCCATTTTGGCAGTGAAACTAACGGTTGCGCCAGCTTCAGTGTATTTCAACGCATTATCAAGAAAAATGACGATGAGCTGGTGGATGCGTTGTTTGTCAATCACTAAATCACGGTCTAGGTGAATGTCGTCCACAAAGTGTTTTTCCTGGCTGGCCGCAATTTCAGAATACGGTTGGATGACCGTTTCTAAGAAGGAGGCCATCGCCACCGTTTCAGTACGAATCTGTGTCATATCAGAGTCCGAACGGGCCAGCAGAAGCAAATCACTGGTGAGTGAGTTCAAACGACGAACTTCAGATAAGGACATGGTGATCTGTTCAGTCTGATCCATCACTTTGTCATTTGGATGAGTGAGCATCATTTCCAATTTGTTTTGGATGACAGTGAGTGGTGTGCGCAATTCATGAGCAGCATTAGCAACGAACTCACGCTGACGCTGCCAGGAGCGTAGAATTGGCCGCATGTTCAGTCGTGCAAGCACGTAACTGAGAAGAATCGAGATCAGCCAGAACGTAAACATGGTCCAAAGGAGTGTGCGTTTGAACACATCGACTGAAACGTGTTCGGAATCCGTATTCGTGACGATCATGACATAGTAACCAGCGTATCCCAAAGCATTGTTGGTTGCCGGCACCTTAATTGTCATTGTTCGAAAATGATTTTGGCCATTAACGCGAATATCCCTTAACTCATCTAGATGCGTCGTATTTAATTTAATCTGTTGCAGCGTATTAACAAAATCGTTTTGCGAGTCGTTCTTGTTATTTTTCTTTGGCTGCTTGCTTGAACCGTTTGTGTTTGGTGTGCCGGCTGTCGGTGTTCCGGAACCATTCATTAAACGGCCATTTGCATCAAACACCAGTAACGAAGTCCGGAAGGCAATCGAACGATAGGCGTCTTGACTGACGGGTCCACCAGTGACACGGGTGCCAAGCAATATCTGTCGTTGGACCTTAATGCCGCGGTTAACACTCTGATAGATAGAAGGTTGAAAGACTTGCCACAAAATGGTGCCTAACGTTAGAAAAATAACAGCAAAACTGACCAGCTCACTGACGAACAGCCACCATTGTTGTTTGCCAAACGCATGCTGTGCTTGTTTCGTTTTCACTATTCAGCTCCCACGAGGTAACCGGCGTTGCGCAATGTTTTGATGTAAGCATCGGCGCCAGTTGGCTTGAGTTTCTTTCTAAGGTTTGAAACGTACACTTCGACCACGGTAATGGATGTTTCTGAATCAAATCCCCATAAACGATCAAAAATTTGATCCTTAGTCACGATGGTGCCCTGGTTTTGCACAAAATAAACCAACAAATCGAACTCTTTACCATTTAGCTGAACTGGTTCATCGCGAACAGTGACGGCATGGTTTTGCAAATTGATACTGATAGTGCCCATGGTCAAAATGTTTTCGTTGAGGAAACTACCACTACGTTTGAGCAACGCCCGGACACGCAGTAATAATTCTTCACGATGAAATGGCTTGGTCAGGTAATCGTCAGCACCTAAGTTGAAGCCACGAATTTTATCATCGAGCCCATCTTTGGCAGTAAGGAAAAGAACGGGCACATCAAGGTGCTGTTCTCGAATTGCTTTAAGCACATCCAGCCCACTTTCCAAAGGTAACATCCAATCAAGAATGATTAGATCGTAAATGCCCTGAGTGGCCATGAATTCGCCATCTTCGCCATCGAAAGCCTGATCGCAATTCACAATGTCTGTCAGCAGTTCTTTAATGCCGTCAGAGACGGTATGATCGTCTTCAACAATTAGTCCCCGTGCGAGTTGTTGCATAGTTTCTCCCCCTCGTTTCATATCGTGATCACAATTCCTGAAGTCTGTGCGCCGCATAAGCAGGCAGTCAAATTATCTGGAAAATCACCGGATTCTTTGTCTTCCTTCTTATGGCTCGACTTCAAGGCTGAATTGCTTACACTCACCTCATATTGTAATCGAAAATGCCGTCAGTTGCGACAGCGGGGACCAGTTTCGTTGATTGGCTCACTAGCCAGCCATTGTCGCATAATTGATGGTACGTTTTTGTGATTGGGACCCAGATGCCTTCTCTGAGAATGTCCATAATGCTGGCCCAGAAAAGGGGGTCACGCTTTTGTTGTCTAGTCACATTAATTTCGAATCGCTGCCCCGTCTCGGTTTCTGCCACAACTGTTGGGCAATGTGCGGCAACCAACTTTGCTGAAATTAAATCACGAGAATCTTTTAACATATCGATCACTCCATTCAAACGACGAGATAATGTTCTTTTGTTATTTCAGAACATCATTATCATATTGAAGCGAGCATAAAGAGAACTTAAAAGGAGGGTAAGAAAAAGAAAAGAGTGGTACGAAGCCCGGTAAAAAGCGAGCAATAAGGTGGAGTTGAAGATGTTCAAGTGTTCCTTGCTTGAACATCTTCAACTCCAAATTATGCACAGCTTTTTGGGCGGTAGTAGCACGTTTCGGCTATGTAGAAGCAGTGGTTCAGTGTTTATGAACGCGTTTCGGCTATGTAGAAGCATTGGTAGTAGGCGAGTGAATCACTTTAACCACTCAATAAACGCCTTTCAATTGTCGCATCAAAAAAGCCGCAAACGGAATTTTTCCGTTTGCAGCAATAATTACTCTTTTAATGGCGTTCGGTTAGGCCAATGCGCCCATTGGATCCCATGGTTGTAACATCGTTGGTTTTTGAGCCTGTGCTTTTTGTAAGTTTTCTGGCATGAAGTTCTTGTTAACCACAACTTGGTAACAATATTCATCCATCCAGGCATCACTCATGACAAAGTAACCCTTGTCACCAACTTTATCACCCCATGAGTTTTCAACCTTCCACTTGG
>DMZB01000279.1 GCA_003482405.1 Lactobacillus sp.
CCTCTTATCAAATCTAAAAATTACAAATATGTTAAATTTGTGTATCACTTTAGGTTCAGACTAGTTCTTTCTGAAAACAAATACAATGTTATTTGGTCAATTAATTTACCAAATACTCCTCATGTGGATGTTTTTAAAATGCTGGTGTAATGCGTTTAATAAGATGCTATGTATATTGATTATTTTGTTTTATATAGTTAATAATATTCATTAACAATTATTAATGTCTATTGATGTTAAAGCGCCTTATTTTCAAACAAAAAAAGTGGTTCACTAAAAAGTGAACCACTTTAACATGCGCTTTTTGAAACGGCTTATTCTTTAGTCTTCTTCATCATCATCTTCATCTAGACCACTTCTTGCTTCGCGGCCTAAATATGCTTGTAGATCCATAATCGCACGTTGATTTTCATTCAACAGTTCCACAAGAAATTTTGCCAAGGCTGGGCGGTCTTCCTTATCGGCCAATTTAATGGCGCGTGTCACAAACAAATTACTCGTATCAAAATCATGAATAAAATTATCAACTAACCAGTCAGCCGTCTGATATTTATTTTGACCAGCTTCGGTGAGCATACTGTATTCGCTAAAGGCAGCAGTGGTACTTGGTGAGACTTCACCTTCTGCCAACAACTGTGTCCCAAGTGCGTCAAGCTGACGCTGCGCGTTCGTCAATAAATCGCCAAACCTAGACTGTAAGGCAAATCGATTTGGTCCCTTGACGTACCATTTTGCTTGCTGGAGTTTATTTATCAATACGGCGAGGTTTGCAACGATATGCCCCGTCATTGCCCCTGCCGTGGGCGTGTGATGATCAATGTCAGACTGCTTGATTTCCGCTTGGTAACGTTCTTCGACGCTTAATGTCATCCTGTTTTCCTCAATTCGTCAAATTCTTGATTAGTTCCGGTTAAACACGTTTGTTATCAGTTTGCTGCCTTCACTTTGACACCCTGAACTTCGTATCCGAGCTTTGTGACGACGTCTGCCAACGCATCAGCGCTCACAATATGATCATCGAAGTTCGTTTTCACTTTTGCTGCGTTAAATAACACCTTAACGTCTTCAACACCCGCCTGCTTTTCCAACGCTCCCTGAATCTTTTGCATGCATGATGGGCAAGAAAGTGCGTCCAACTGCATAATTGCTTTACTCATAGTGATAGCCTCCGTTTTGTTTTCTTGATTGTTTTCAGTTTAAGTCGTTCTGTTTGATTTGAACTTGACCGTAATCAAGTTTACCAACTTAATTGTTTGTTACCGGGGCGGTCGTCGTCTCATTCTTCTTAACCGGAAACATTTTGATTGGCGTGTAACCAATCAAGCGCATCGCGTTAAAGATTACGACCAGAATACTGCCTTCATGAACAAACATCCCGCTGGCCATGTAGATGTAGCCGAAGATCAAACCAATCAATAAGAAGACAACTGTCCCAATTGCAATGACAATGTTTTCACGTGTGTTACGAACGGTCTTTTTTGCCAGCCCATACGCGTGCACGAGCTCGTCAAACGACGACTGCATGAGCACGATGTCAGAAGTTTCAACAGCAACATCCGTACCACCGCCCATCGCGATCCCGATATCAGCAGTTGCAATCGATGGGCTATCGTTAATGCCATCCCCGATAAAGGCCACTGAGCGACCATCCTGCTGTAAGTCTTTAACAAACCTCACCTTGTCTTCCGGCAACAAATTAGCGTGGACTTCATCCAGTCCCAACTGATCACCAACAGTCTTGGCTGTCAGTTCATTATCGCCAGTCAGCATAACCAAATGTTTAATACCCATTGTTTTCAAACGTTGTAAATCGGTCTTAACACCATCCCGGATAGCATCTGCCACCCCAATAATGGCTCGCAATTCGCCGTCAACCGCAACTAAAACGGTTGAGCTACCAGTTTGTTGTGCTGCCTGTAACGTATGTTGCTGGGTAACTGACAGCGTAACCTGTTCTGCCGTCATCAGTTTTTGATTACCAACAGCCACATGCCGCCCATCCACGCTAGCTGTCAGACCTTGGCCCTTCAACGTGCGCGTTTCAGTAACTGGTAAACGATCTGCCAGNNCGCGTAGGTAATCAACGCTCGGCCCAGCGGGTGGTCAGATTCTTGTTCCATCGCCGCAGCATAGCCAATCGCGGCGTTTGCACTATCATTTGAATCATTGTTTGGTCCATAAAGTTGAACACTGGTCACTTCCGTCTTGCCCTTCGTTAACGTCCCTGTTTTATCAAACACCAACGTATCAACTTTGCTGAAGGTATCGACCACTTCACCACCCTTGATCAGCACCCCATTTTTGGCGCCGTTACCAATCCCGGCGACGTTTGATACGGGTGCGCCAATGACCAAGGCACCAGGACAACCGAGCACTAGGACAGTAATGGCTAACCGAAAATCACGGAAGATCAGTCCCACTGCAAAGGCCAAAACTAACACTGCCGGCGTGTAATAAGTCGCAAATCGGTCGATGAACTTTTCAGCGTGCGACTTCGTATCCTGCGCGTCTTCGACCAGTTCAATAATTTTCGCAAACGTCGTATCATCGCCAACCTTGGTAGCTTCAACCTGAATTGTGCCGTTGTCGACCATCGTGCCGGAAAAGACTTGGTCGCCGACATGTTTCGTCATCAGTTTGGATTCGCCGGTTACACTAGATTCATTAAGGTAGCCCTCACCCGTGACAATTTTGCCATCAACTGGTACCTGTGCACCCGTTTTAACGAGGACAACATCCCCTTCGTCAACAAAGTCCACGTCTGTTTCTTCAACCGTACCATCTTCTTGAACGACCTGCGCTGTGGTCGGAGCCATCTCCGTCAATGATTTAATTGACTGACGGGTGCGCGCCAGCGTTTTTTCTTCCAGAAATGTCCCAAACAAAAATAGGAACGTGACGATTGCTGATTCATCAAATTCTTGAATAGCAAAAGCGCCAATGACGGCGATGCTGACCAGCAATTCAATACTAATTGTCTTCATACGTAACGCTGCCCACGCCCGCAAAATAATTGGCGTCGCGGCAATGATTGAAGCCAGCGCAAACGCCGCCGTATCCAACCATGCTAGCCCTGTGAAGCGGCCAATGAAGCCGATCAAGATCAGTGCAGCTGTGACAGCCGTTATTTGGTTCGTGTGATGATGAATCCACCGTTGAAATTTCATAATGAGCTACTCCCTTTTCGTTTGATTATGGTACCAGTATAAGTGGGCACAAACGTCGGGTAATTGACCGACATCAAGAATCAAAAAAAGCCACGAGAAAATTTCTCGTGACCTCTTTTTGACTATGCTTCATGTTTCTCAACGTAAACTGCAAAACCAAAAACAATGCTCAATAGTACAAGTCCAAGCAGTGCTAACAAGTGCGTCGCTGATTGACCAGTGTGTGGCAATTCGCCAACACCGTGGCCTTCTGCTTTAGCAGGCTTGCCAGTAGCGTGACCAGCTGGCACAACCACTTTAGGCGTGCTTGGTTGAACTGGTGTCTCAGGCTTGGTTGGTGTATTTGGTTTCGAAGGAACATTTGGAACATTCGGTGTCGTTGGCGTATTCGGCTTTGACGGAATGTTTGGAACATTCGGCGTTATCGGCGTATTCGGCTTTGACGGAATGTTTGGAACATTCGGCGTTATTGGCGTGTTTGGCTTTGACGGAATGTTTGGAACATTCGGCGTTGTTGGTGGTGTGACTGGTGGCACCTGAACATCTTTGAACTGTGCCATCACAAAGGCCGGTTCATCTGCGCTATGTGCGGCAACAATCACCGTCAGCAGAGCTGTGTTCAATTGATAGCCAGCAGGTGCAACAGTTTCTTGGAAGCTGTATTGACCTGGTTCCAAGTCCGTTACAACCAATTCACCAGCTGCGTCCGTAACCAAGTTTGCCTTGACGACATTACCGTTAGCATCCAGCAAGTTGAAGTGTGCATTGGCCAGCACATGACCTGTCTTAGCATCGATCTTCGTTAAAGCAACGCGACCTAGGTAATCAATTTGACCTGCCATGACGTTACTTTGACCACCGCGTGTAACCTCGGCAATTTCAAACTTCGTTGCATCCACGTCGTCATTAATCAAGTAACCGTCTGGTGCGACGATTTCCTTGAAGTAATACGTGCCTGGCGCCAAACCTGTGATTTCAAACTGACCGTTTTGACCAGTTGTCCACTGTGTTTGTGCCTGGCCGTCAACCATTACAGACTTGACAGCTTTGTCGCCATCCAACAACTGATAAACAGCACCGGCTAATGCAGCACCCTTACTATTTGTCTTGCTGAATGTCACTGAACCCTGATAGTTTGTTTGATCACCGGCAAACGCAACCCGTGCGCCAAGACCGGCCGGCAAAATCATGAAGTACAATCGGTTACTCAAACTCTTGGTCGAGACATCAGTGACAATACGACCATCTTTGGCAATGACCGCTTGCGCAGCATCGACACGTGAAAATTCAAGTGCGCGTGATTTAGTCAAATCAGCTGCGCCTAAGCCCTTAGTCAAAACTGGCTGTAAGTCCGGCGTATCTTTACGCAGAATGTAACCTTTGGCATGTGCCACTTCTTTGAAGTAGTAGTTCCCCGGTTTCAAACCATATAACTTGATTTGACCGTTTGCATCCGTAACAAATCTACTTTGACCATCGATGGTGACCTGTTCAGATACACCATTATCATGCACATAGTAGAGTTCAAATGTCGTACCAGCCAACATGTGACGGCTAGCGATGTTATTCACATCAGTTTGACCATACTTCGTCATCTTAACGGCCCCTTGCCAGTTCACAAAATCACCGGTTTGAACAAGCTCGTTGTGATTCCCATTTTGGATATCAAAGGCCACTAAGTTGGTGTTCAAAATATAACCAGCTGGAGCTTTGAGTTCCTTGAAGTAGTAGTGACCAGCGTTTAAGGCACGTGTGGTGACCATGCCATCAACGCCAGAGGCAACCGTTTGAATCAAATTGTTGTGCGCATCGTAAACACCGAACAAGGCGTTTGCCAATGTGTGTCCATCGACCATGTCTACCTTGCGCAAACTTGCAAAGCCTTGGTAGTCCGTTTGACTCAAGACAAGTACCTGTTGGCCATTGATTAATCCGTTTGCTGAAACCGTGAAAGTCAAAACATCTGGGTTGATCAAGTAACCATTCGGCGCGGTAACTTCATTTAAAACATAGTCACCGGCAGTTAAACCGGCAATCGTAAAGCGACCGTTACTATCCGTCAAATACTGAGTAGATGTGTTGTTGGTCGCATCTGTCAGTTTGTACGTCGCACCGGCAAGTTTGGCAATGCCGTTACTACCTTGCTTAACAAATGTCAGCTGATTCTTAATGTTCGTGTAGTTTTCACGGACATCATACTCGTCTGCATCTGCGTTTTGAACAGTCGCGGCAATCGTGACGAGCTTAGCGGCGTTGTCCAAAACATAACCAGCAAGCGTTTTGATTTCAACGATGCGATAGGTGCCGCTACTCAAGTTCTTAAACAGGGCAATCCCGTTTGCATCTGTTGTGGCATCCATGATTGCTCCGTCAGCAGCAGTCAAACGGTACACAACACCAGCTAATGGTGAGTTCGTTGTTGCGTCCGTCTTCGTGATTTGGATCTGACCACGATAATCGACCAAGCTCAATGCCAACGTGTTGTTATGATCGGTTGAAATCGTGAAGGCAACTGGTGTGTTGTTCACGATGTAGCCAGCTGGTGCTGCAGTTTCTTGTAACGTGTAGTTACCAGCCGCCAACCCAACCAGGTCAAACTGACCATTTGCGTCTGTCGTCAACGTCTTAACAGTGTGACCATTGTTCATCAGGACAAACGTTGCCCCGATGACTTTGCTACCGTCGTTGCCGACCTTGGTGAAGGTAACGTGATCCGTATAGTTGGCAAAGTCGCCGTTATCAACAACGACATCGTGATCCATGCCAGTAATTTCAAACGTAATCGCGTTTGGATTCAAAATATATCCAGCAGGGGTAGTCATTTCTTTGGCGTAATACTTCCCGACTAGAAGAGCATCTGTCTTGAAGACATCGTTTTCATCTGCCTGCACGTTTGCTTGGACGAGCGTACCGTCTTCGCGGTAAACATCAAAGGTTGCGCCGACTAATGAATGGTGAGTACCTTTTTCGTCAACGCTAACCTTGTGCCACTTTGCGTAGCCTTGGTAATCGCGTTGGTTCAACATTAGAATCTTCTGACCATTGATCCAACCGTTTTGATCAACATTGAACGTCAGAACATCTGGATTAACCAAGTAGCCCATTGGTGCAGTGATTTCGTTCAAGGTGTAGTGTCCTTGAGCCAAACCAGTAACCGTAAAGATTCCGTTAGCCGTGGTGTAATCACTTGTCTGTTTAGCATCAACATTGGTTAGGCGGTAAATTGCACCGGATAAGGTCATGTCACTGTTCTTAGCAAACTTCGTAAACGTGATTTCGTTTTGACTGTTTTGCATTGTCGTTGAAGCGGCAAGCCAAGCAGCGTCGTGACTGTCAGTGTTAGAAATCGTGACTGCTTTGAGTTCTTCATTCAAAGCGTAACCAGATAACGTCTTAACTTCTTTGAAGTAGTACGTACCAGGCTTCAAACTAACAGTCTTCACAAGACCATTGGCATCAGTCAGACCACCATTTAGTAAGGCGTCAGCTAACACATGTTTGTCAGCATCCAATAATTCAAATGCGACACCCTTTAACGCTTGACCCATAGCGTCCGTTTTCTTCAACTGGGCATAACCCTGGAAGTCGATTTGGCTCAACGCCTTAGCAGAAATCGTACCATCACTGGCAACACTAAATTTGATAACGTCTGGGTTAATAGCATAACCAGCTGGAGCAGCGACTTCATTCATTACATATTCGCCAGTCTTTAAACCAGTGAAGATGATTTGACCATTTTTATCAGTCGCCCACTTGCCATCAGTTGAAGCTGCGTTCTTGACTAGCTCACCATTCAAACGAAGCTCGTAGTTAGCGCCAACCCCTTTGTTTGCAGGACTGTACGTATTTAGAAGCTTAGTGAAGGTAATCGTGTTTTGAACGTTCGTGTATGCAACGCTGTAATTGTAGAACCGGTTCGTGGCATCCCGAACGTCGTTAGCAATCGTGAAGTTGTAAACTGTGCGGTCAAGTAGGTACCCGTCGGCTGCGCGAACTTCAGTCAAACGATAGTTGCCAGTTGCTAACTGACTGAACACTGCAATCCCGCCAACATTGGTCGTGATGTCACGAATGGCACCATCCGCAGATGTTAGACGATAGACAACGTTAGCCAATGGCTTTTGCGTGTTCTTATCAGTCTTCGCGACACGAATTTGGCCTGTGTAGTTTATGAAGTCACCGTTATTGATCAGAATATCGTGGTCACTATTGGTAATTTCAAACTGAATCTTGGTGCTGTTCAGAATGTAGTTGAATGGTGCGGAAACTTCCTGAGCATAATATTTGCCAGCCAATAAAGCGTTGGTTGTAAACATTGCCTGGTCATTAGCCTGCACGTTTGCTTGAACGAGCGTGCCATCTTCACGATAAACGTTGAAGGCCGCACCGTTCAGGGCATGAAGGCCGCCATTTTCGTCAACACTCACTTTAAACCACTTCGCGTAGCCTTGGTAATCGCGTTGATTCAAAGACAAGATTGCTTGACCATTGATCCAACCATTTTGATCAACGTTAAACGTTAAAACATCTGGGTTGAGCAAGTAATTCTTTGGTGCAGTGATTTCGGTCAGCGTGTAAACACCTTGTGCTAAACCAGTAACTGTAAAAATCCCATTAACAGTGGTGTAATCACTCGTTTGCTTTGTCGCAACATTTGTTAAGCGGTAAGTAGCACCGGATAACATTTGGTCGCTGTTCTTAGCAAATTTCGTAAACGTGATTTCATTCTGACTGTTTTGCATTGTCGTTGAAGCGGCAAGCCAAGCAGCGTTGTGACTATCAGTGTTGGAGATTGTCACTGATTTTAGCTCCTGGTTTAGTACGTAACCAGATAACGTTTTAACTTCTTTGAAGTAGTACGTACCAGGTTTCAAGCCAACCGTTGTGATCAATCCGTTGACATCCGTTAGGCCACCATTTTGTAATGCATCGGTAAGTACATGTTTGTCAGCATCCAATAATTCAAATGCGACACCCTGCAATGCTTGACCCTTGGCGTCTGTCTTCTTCAATTGAGCATAGCCTTGGAAATCGACCTGGCTCAATGTATCCGTCGAAACATTACCGTCGTTTGCAACATCAAAACTGAGAGAATCGGGATTGATGGCATAGCCGGTTGGTGCGTTGGTTTCGATCAATTCATAGTAACCAGCTTTTAGACCAGTAAATGTGATTTGACCGTTTTGATCCGTCTTGTGTGAACTAATCGCCGCCTTTTTGTCAGTGGCATTAGCTGCATAATACAGTTCATAAGTGGCATTAATACCCTTGTTTGCAGGGTTGTACGTATTCAGGTACTTCGTAAACGTAATCTTGTTTTGAACATTGATAAACGTTTGCGTTAATTGATATTTCGTCGTGTCTGTACTGTCATTCACATCGTAAGTGATGAATAGCGGTGTCACGTTATGGTTCACAATGTAACCAGCGGGGGCAGCAATTTCTTGCAATTTGTAATTACCGCTGTTCAAACGATCAAACAGTGCAATCCCATTTGCATCCGTTGTGGCATCACGAATGGCACCATCATTATCGGTTAAACGATAAGTAACACCAGCTAATGCTTGTTTGTTGGCATCCGTCTTAGTAACGGTAAGCTGACCACGATAATCAACCATGTGAAGGTCGACGTTTGTATTAGCGGCATCCTTAACGGTAAAAGTCATTGGTGTGCTGTTCAAAATGTAACCTGCAGGAGCCGCAATTTCTTGCAGCGTGTAATCACCTTTTGTTAGTTCACCGCTCAAAACTAGTTGTCCATCGGTATCAGTCGTCAGCGTCTTAACGACCTTACCATTACTCATCAGAACAAATGTCGCACCAACAACTTTACTGCCGTCGTTACCACGTTTTGTCAACGTGATGTGTTCATTGTAGTTGTACACGTCAGCGTGAGATATCTTGTCAGTACCGTCAGCTGATTGAGAAGCAACTGTGACATCAAACAACTTCGTGCCGTTTGCATCTAATGGGTAATGCTCTTTAAGCGTCGAAGCCAGCTCGCGAACGGTATAGGTTGTACCAGCAGTTAAGTCGCTGAACGTAACCTTCCCGTTTTCATCGGAAGTTGCTGTTGCAGCTGGTTCTTTAGCATCCCCAAGGAAGATTCCAAACTTAACTCCTGCAAGTGCACCATTTTTGGCATCCTTTTTATAGAAGGAAAGTGATCCTTTTGAGTTAACAAAGTTGCCCAAATGTATCAATAGATCATTGTCGTTAGCGTAAATACTAAACAACACTTTACGTTTGTTGATGATATAACCTGCAGGTGCAACAACTTCAGTAAAGTAATACTGACCAGTAGGTAATGCGTCAGTCGTGAAGACATTATCGGTCGATTTAACATTGGCCTGAACAAGTTTGTCATTTGAATCGTAAACATTAAATGTTGCACCATCAAGCGGCGTGCCTTTGTCATCTGTCTTCGACCATGTTGCGCGACCCTGATAGTCTTTTTGACTCAAGGAAACCGCGGCTTGTGATTGAGCATCGGTGGTCGTGATTGTGCCATCAGCATTAACCGTAAACGTGATTTTATCAGGATTGAGCAAGTAACCAGTTGGTGCAGTTGTTTCGGCAAGCGCGTAAACGCCAGCGGTCAAAAGATCTTTCGTGAAAGATGTTGCATCCTTCATGTCATAAATCGTTTTTTCACCGGTGCTCGTATTTGTTAACGTATAACCTGCACCAGACAGCGGCTGGCCAGCCTTATTAAACTTCGTAAAGGTGATCTGGTTGCGCTGATTCTGCATTGTCTTTTCAACAAACCAAGTTGCGTCATGTTTATTGCCATCAATCGTAAATTCTTGCAAAGTAACATCTTTGACGTACCCGGGTAACGTTGAAACTTCCCGGAAGTAGTACGTGCCGGCACTCAAATGATGAGTAGTAACGATTCCTTGATCATTTGTCAGGCCGTCATTTAGTAAGCCATTAGCAATAAGCTTTTGATTTTTATCTAGTAATTCAAACTTAACGCCTGGCATTGCTGAACCAGAAGTTGCGTCAGTCTTTGCTAGTTGTGCGTAACCTTGATAGTCCGTCTGTACTAATGAAGCAACAGAAATTGTCCCATCTTGACGGACATCAAATTCGATTGGCGTGCCATTCACGGCATAGCCAGCAGGAGCTGTTTTTTCGGTCAGAACATAGTGACCGGCCTTTAAACCAGTTAAAGTGAAGGTACCATCATTGGCCGTTCTTTGTTCACCAACATTTTGCCCATCGCGCGAGATCTTGTAAATCGCGTTAGCACCTAGAGACTTTTTGTTATCCTCTAGGCTCAGGTATTTGGTAAAGGTAATGTGGTTAAGCTGATTGGTGAACTTGTTAGAAACTTGGTAACCAGTGTCCTTAGCAGACGTTACATTTCCTACTATAGTAACGGGCGTTTTTACAGGACTGACGATGTAGCCATCAGGTGCACTAATTTCTTGAAGCGTGTAATCATCACTACTGCTCAAATTAATGAACGTGGCAACACCATCGTCACCAGTTATTTGGGTTTCAGAGTAATTCAGCTTTTTTGAAGTCAGAGAGTAAGTAACGCCTTTAAGTGGCTTCTTGGTTTCGGCATCTACTTTTACAACTGAAATCTGGCCACGATAATCGATCAGGTTAAAGTCAAAGATGTTATCTACATGTTTTTGATCAAGCGTAGCAGGCGAACCATCGTGAATGGTGAAGTTAATTGGCGTATTGTTCAAAATGTAGCCGGCCGGTGCAACGGTTTCTTGCAGAGTGTAGTCACCTTTGGCAAGTTGACCACTCAACTGTAGTTGCCCATTTGTATCTGTGGTCAGTGTCTTAATCACTTGACCATTACTCATTAAAACAAATGTTGCACCAACAACTTTGCTACCATCATTACCACGTTTGGTTAAAGTGATGTGGTCATTGTAGTTGTAAATGTCATCATGAGAAATATTGTCAGTGCCATCAGTTGACTGTGAAACAACTGTGACGTCAAACAACTTCGTACCATTTGCGTCCAATGGATAGTAACCATCAAGTGTTTGCATTTCGCGAACGGTGTAAGTTTCCCCGGCATCTAAGCCAATGAATATGACTTTCCCGGTCTTATCAGAATAGCTGATTTGATTTGTGACAGGGTTCTGACCAAGGAAGAGTTCAAACTTAACACCCGGCAATACTTTCTGATTATCTCTTTTAGTGAATGACAACGTACCTTTGTAATTGACCGAAGTCGTCGCTTTAACAAGTTCTGCTAACGAGGGTTCTTCATCACTAAATGCTGAATCACCAGCTGTTGCTGGGACTGTAATATGAACAACTTTTGAAACATTGGCGTCCGTCTGCGTTGGTAAGATGTACCCTGCTGGTGCCTTAGTTTCTACAAAACGGTAATAACCCGGCAGCAAATATTTAACAATAATTTGGCCGTTCTTGTCAGTTAAAAGATCATTTGTTTTAGCGCTGTAATCCGTCCAGTTAGTTACGCCATCTGCTGACTGTTGCAATTTAAATTGGGCGCCAGGCAGAATCTTTGAACTGTTATCAGTCAAACTATTCTTACCGTACTTAGTTAACGTTATCTGACCAAGTTGGTTCCAAATTGTACCGTCAAAAGTGTCAGTATTCTTACCGTCTTTTTTCAGCATTTCAACAGACACTGTCCGTGTTCCATCACGCAAATCATCAGGTGTAATGTAGTTCGGGTCCGGATTTACTTCTTGAATATGATATTCAATCGGTGTTTTACCGTCGACATGGTAACCGGGTATGTTGATGAAAGTAACAACACCATTTGCATCAGTCTGACCCGTCCGCAATAAAGCACCGGTTGTCTGATCAGCATTCTCTTCATACAGATTAAATGTAATCCCACTCAACTTCTTACCGTCAGTCGTTTGTTTCGTAAATGACAGATTGTAAAAGTATCCAATGGCCTTAGCTGAACTTTCGGTAACGAAGAAGTGATCGGTATTTTCATCTCCAGGCTTGTCCGGCGTTACATTATCACCGTTCAAAGTGGCGCCATTTGAAAATTCGACTGCTTTTCCTTGATCATCTTTAGTAAAGTACAGTTTTGATTGGTACTCCAAAACATATGCCGTGGTGATCGTCTTTAAAAACTTAATGGTCAGTTTTTCTTGACCAGTTGTATTGTCATGGCTCAACTCAACAGTGTAATCAACACCTTGCTTCAATTCATTAGTCAAATCAGGTGTCATTTTGCTTTGAGTGAAGGACTTCTTAACTTCATTACCATTGGCATCCGTTACGGTCTTCGTAATGGTTTCTAAAGTATTGAGGTCCTTGGCAACAACGCCATAGATGTGAATCGTTGATGGATCAATTCGTTGATTGATGGTTGGTGTATCTGTGAAGACTGCGTTATTAACCGTTGATTGACTTCGGTTAATGTCCACCGTCCAGTTAGCTCTGTTAGAACCACTGTTTTGATCGTAGCTACCAGTCTTACTAATGTAAGGTTGACCCGTCCAAGTTGAAGCTTGTCCATGAACGGACAGCTTTCCATCATTCGTAATTGGATAGTTTGTCAAAGCAATGTTGTTGTACATATTAGCGACTTGAAGATTTTTAACATCTGTATCGTATTCAACCTGATAAGCGAGCTTGATACGAGAATCCGTACCAGTGACATCGGCTGGTTTGGGCAATGCGGTTGGTGTCCCAAAATCAACGATGACCTCAGTGGTTGCATCGGAATAATTACGAAGATCGTAGAAATCACTGCCTTCGTAGTTTTGATAACCTTGGTACGAAGTCGTCCCTGTCATCGATGTAATGGAACCATCTGCCTTGACCTCACCAGTGATGTCAAAGTCACCAGTTGTTTTATTAACGGAACCCTTGTAAACGTGAACCGTGTAGTACTTCGAATCTGTTGCGCCAGGAATAAAGAAACCTTGTGCAGCAATTGAACCCTGAGTAACTTTTACGCTACCTGGAACAAAGTTTTGTTGCTGGTAAATCGGGTCGAGTAACTGATAACTGGTGTAATCTTCCGCATTGTAGTTTGAGATGATCGTCCAATGAATCTGCTTTGTTACAGGATCATAGACCCCGTTTTTACTACCTTGATAGGCTTCATCATGAGTAGCTTCAAAGTGATTATCAGCGTGGTCAGTCACCGGTTTGTCCGTTGTGACATCCGTCCATGAGTCTGTTACGTAATTATCAAACGTAAAGTTGGCATTAGGCAGTGGTGTTTTAACACGAGCAACGTCATAAACGGTCTTATAACGTAATGTAAATGTGTCAGAAGTCTTTTTATATTTACCAACAAAGACGATTACAAAAGTTGCGTTACTACTTTGATCTCCTACTGTAGACATGTAGTAATCTGTTCCCTCAACCAATGGCGTATTTGTTGTTTTATCAATAAGTTGCACTTTGGGTTGATTCGTTGAATTTGGCAACGCATCATTTGGATCAAATGGCAAACTCAGACCATCGTTGGTCGCAGTATCTCTGAGCATGTAATCTTGCATGACGTAGTTGCTTTGGTTGATGGTGATCTTCCAGGTCGCAACCTTCAACCCACGATCTGGTCCACCATTTTCGATATCTTTGATCAAGTTGTAACTGTTTGTCGTAATCGTTTTTGGCGTTTGGTTATCATATCCGCCAACTTCGGCCGTGTTCGTAATATTGTCTTTAACGTCTGTCGAAATAACTTTAGTGCCTTGTTTGACTTGCGTCTGGTATACCATGTTCACAGCTTGGTTAAAACCTTCTTTGAACTTAACCGTGAAACCGGAACCGTCGGCATTCGGCGTCAAGGTGTAGTCACTTGGATCAACCTGCTGTTTTGTATAATTGAATGGTTGGTTGGCATTATTAGGATTATATTTCATAACCCACATCGTGAATGAACCATCCACGAATGTTTGTGGTGCACCGATAACATCCGTATATGTCGTGGTGTTACCTGTTAGCGCATCAGTCCCATGGTTGTATGCAACTGTCCAAGTGTAAATGTGATGTAGCTTGTCGTAGTTGGGATCATTCTTCTTATCCGTCGTTGAAATGGCTGGATTATACTTGTAAAACAATCCTTCGTAATGTGCGATGATGCTTGCTGAAGCAGGTAAAACCGTTGTGCCCTGTTCGTCATCACGTTGATCAACTGTATTGTTAAGTTTTACATTACCAGTTTTGATGTTGCCATGAGTATCCTTTGGCTTTGCAGCATTGTTAATACTGGTCGTATAAATCAACTTGTAAGGGGTGGTGATCTGTTTTAAAAATGTGACTTTCCCGTTGGCATCAACAGTGTAATCGGTGCCTACAACCAGCTTAGCGCCCAATGCATCGGAACCATCGGCATTTTTAATCACATTGCCTTTAAGATCGACCTGAATTGCGTAAATTTCAACCGGCTTATTAACATTGTCATACGTTACATTTTTATCGAACTCTTCAGTCAATGTTGCGTTTGTCATTGTCTGCATGTTTTTGTTCATGTAAACAGACCAAATGACGTTTGCAGGATCCAGGTTTTCGTCTGGTTGACCGGTTTTCGAAATACTCTGATCAGTCGCCGGGTGAATAATAACTTTATCTTGATCAGTTTGACCAGGCAGTTTGAGATCATCGCCCTGCTGACCAGGATTAGTAATCACTTTATCGTTAAAAGTCGCTTTAAAAGTTAGCGAACCTTGTAATGACTGAATTGCATTTGCATCATTACTACCGGACACGCTTGGATTATAGAAAGTCAAAGAAATCTTGCCGTCTGTGCCGATTGTATACGTCCCATACGGTGAATTCGGATCATTACTATTACCATTTTGAATCTTGCCCGTTTGAGTAGAGGTGATTTTGTAGCCGGCCGGCAATTGGTAGGTAAAAGTATCTCCAGTAACGACGTATTGCCAAATTGAGTGGGGAATCTCAAAGGACATACTGCCGTTAATGCCAGAAGCCAACGTAACTTGACTTGCAGGAATTTGTTTCCCATCCGATCCCGTATAGGTCAGGTTAAACGCTGTATTTAATGTCGCCGCTTTCTGATCATTTGTTGCTTGGGCTCCATTTTGTCCTTGTTCATCAAGAATGTATTCACCTAAATCGTGTGCATTATCGTTGGTATTCACATTAGTGCTGTTAATTGCATTGGTGTTTTCTGAGGGGTCGTTTGCTGAATTGTTCTCGCCATGATAATACTGACCTTTATCGACAACTAACGGCACGTCCTTCTTTGTTTCCGACTTGGCATTAGTCAAATCGTAATAATTTGACCGATCAACGGTGACTCCCGTACTGTCCACCTTGGTTATTGATAATTTTGTCGAGTTCGTGGTATCCGCTGTGCTGTTCGGACTACCGCTCGACGTTCCCGAGTTTTCTGTCGTGGTATCTGCAGGTTTATTCGCATCTGTAGCACTGGTGTCTGAACTACTGTCGGCATTCGTCGCCTTTGTGTTGACCTGTGTCTGATTGATCGACGCAACGTTGCTACTATCCGCATTAGTAGCGTCTGTTGTCTGCTTATTAGTATCGGCAGGACTTGCCTGACTGGATGCAGATGTCGTTTGGCTCGCACTGTTTTGCGTCGACGCACTTTGCGGACTAATGTTGGTACTTGCAGGTACCGAACTCGACTGGCTATTAGCTGTTTGATCCGAACTGCCTGCATTGCTGGCATCCGTTGTACTGCTTGTACTGCCTCCACTGGATGAAGCCACCACAGGTGTAGATTCAGCCTGTACATTAACTGTTGTCACTGATGACACACTGAAAAAGGCACCTGCGACAACTGCCCCGACTAAAGCGTATAAACGTTTCATAAAATAATGCTCCCCCAATTGTATGTGGTAGATTGTAAAATTAATCCGAACGCTGTTCGGACAAAAAAGATCAGCTTCCTTTAAAATGGTGTTTACCACAAACCCATTTTTTAGGAGCTGATCTTTTGTCTAGTATAACCTATTCTGAACGAATTAAAATTGAAACCTTTTGTGAGCTAGGACTGACCAATATCCAAATGGCTGAGCGGTTAAAACGATCTCCGTCTACGATTTCTTATGAATTATCTCGTTGTCAACCTTATCAAGCTGAATTAGCACAGGCC
>DMZB01000259.1 GCA_003482405.1 Lactobacillus sp.
ATGTAGTTTTATTCACACTTACATTATATATTTCATTCCAGAAAGGACACAATCATGCAAATCATTAACTGTGAATTTCATGTTAAACACGATAAGAACTCGCTGGCCCAGTTTAAAATTGCCGCGATGATGGAGATTCATAACGCACGCAAGGATCGTGGCAATCAGTCGTTTGCACTTTATGAAGATATCGAAAATCCCTATGAACTACAAATGATTGAAGCCTGGGAAAGTGAAGATGCCATTGAACAACACGCAAGTTCTGAACACAATTTAGAGTTCAACCGTGTTTTAACAGATTTGGTCACACGACAACCGGCGGTACATCAGTATAACGCGGAGTTATAGCTCCAAATTCCTGGTTGAATTTGAGAAAAAGTCAACGCTTGCCCCGTGACGGCACACCAAAATAAGTTTACAATTCTCTTATTGGATTTCTATATAAGAAACGGAGAACGTGTATGTCCGAGTCAAACAATAAACTCTATGGTACTGTACTAATTCGCGCTAAAGAAATTTTAGATTATTTACTAAATTCAGAAACTGCCCCGACATTGAAGCAATTAAGTGATGGAATCGGAATGACGAAGCCAACGACATTGAAGATTTTAAATACATTGGAGGCAATTAAGTTCGTCACTCGAGATGAAAAAGCGAAAACCTACTTTTTAGATGTATCAATTCTAGCTTATGGCGAAAAAGCTTCTGAAGGATTCGATATTCGCTCCATTGTGACACCGACATTATCACGGCTTCGTGACGAGACGAGTGAAACAATCAATCTCGGCATTGTAAATGACAACGAAATCGTCCTGTTGGATAAGTTTGAAAGCCCACAAAGCATTTCTTTAAAGTCAAGAATCGGTGGCCGTATGAATATGTACTCCTCGTCAATGGGCAAAGCGATATTATCAGCCTATTCGGATAGAGAAATGGCTGATTATCTTGATCACACTGATCTAAAAAAGGTAACCCCCAATACCATCACTTCATCGGATGTTTTAATGCACGAGTTAAAGACAACGCGTAAACGCGGTTACTCAATTGACGACGAGGAAAATGAAGTCGATATTTTCTGTGTTGGTTTCGTTATTATGAAATATCAGAAAATATATGGTGCATTCAGTATCACTGCGCCAAAGTTTCGAATGGCACCAGACAGGCGTGAAAAAATCGTTGCACTCGCTAAAACTGCGCAAAAAGAAATTATGGACAAAATTTAGCCTAGAAAAAGGGCCAAATCTTTCGGAATTATCCGTTTGATTTGACCCTTTTAGTCTGAATTCTAATTAATCTGCGGAACTTTCAGAGCTCGTTGTCTTAGCATCTTTTTTAACTGGCGCACCTTGTTCGCTAACAATCTTACGACGGTTGTAAACCATTAATAACACAGCGCAAATTGCTAGAATGGCGGCACCAATACCTGCCAAATTGTTTGTAAAGAAGTACGTAATCCAAGCTAATGGACTAGCAGCAAAGTCGATACTTGCAACAGAAGTCGTACCAGCAGGAATTAAGTTCTTTTGAACAAGCTTAACGGCAACGGTGAAGATAGCGGCCAAACTCGTTGCAGACAGAACACCGACAATTAATGAAATCAAGCCGGTTAAGAAAGTACGCAACACATTACCATGTGTATATGGCAGAACCAATGGGAACAAGTAAATCAAACCCGATAAACTTGCGAGAGGCAGAAATTCATTACCAGGGATAATGATGGACAAGAACAAGATCGTTGGCACAAGCAGTAATGAAACAACAAGTGTTGTTGGGTGACCAATCACTAACGCAGGTGTCATTCCAATATTGAACGAACGGCCTTTGAAGTGTTTGGAAATCAATTCTTGAGAACGCTGCGAAATTGGACTTAGTCCTTCAATAAACAAAGACGTGATTCGTGGAATCAATACCATAACCGCACTTAGGATAATTCCTAGTTGCAACGTCTTAGCAATTGGATAACGTGCAAGTAGGCCTAATAAGATTCCAATAATAACGCCAAGTAAAATTGGGTCACCCATAATGCCAAAGCGCTTTTTCATCTTGTCAGCATCTAAATCAACTTTGTTCAATCCAGGAATGTGTTCAACAATCCAGTCAGTCACGATAGCAAACGGAATAAACGATACACAGAATGCTTGTGGAATTGAGATTCCTTCTAAATCTTTACCATAGAATGTTTCCACGGCCTTCTGAGATCTATCCGCACCAAACAAGGTGACAATAAAGACAAAGATTGCTGCAAAGATTCCCCACCAAAAGCTCTTGGTGGCAATAGAAACAATGGAACCAATGAAGGCAAAGTGCCAATAATTCCACAAGTCAATGTTGAGTGTCTTGGTTGTTTTGGTTAATAACATTAAGACATTAATCCCGAGACCCAATGGAATGATGATTGCACCAACCTTTGTCCCGAAGTCCACTGCAGAAGCAGCAGGCCAACCAATATCCAATGTGTGCAAATGTAAATGATAGAGTTTAACCATCTGATTAACGGCTGGTCCAAGATTAGTCGCTAATAATTGCGTAATTACGTTTAATCCAACAAACCCAACTCCAACCGACAAACCAGCTTTTAATGATTTTCCTAGGCCCATGCCAAGCAATAAACCGAATATCAAGAAGATAATCGGCATCATAACGCTGGCGCCTAAGGACATGATGTAATTAATGACTTGCATTGTAATTAAGTCCTTTCGTTTCTTTAATAAAAGTGCGAAATTTTGGGATTTCTTATAAAGAAATGTTAGTTCTTAAAACGAAATTACAGTCATAGTATAAAATGTCACAATCATTTTTTGCAACCCTTTTCATAAAAAAGTTTTTGGGCGTAAGGATTTGCTTATTAATTAACATAGTTGCATTATAAGCGCTTTGAGTTATTCTCCAACAATCGCTGAGGGTGTTTCCGAATACTTTCAACAGTCTTTGATTTTTTATTCTAGCCGACCTTTTTTAGTTTACCTACTACTCAGTGTCTACACTTATTACTGAGTTTGTAGCGAATACCTGTAGAATAAAACTTCTTTTTACTGCACCAACAAATAGCAAAGCCGATCACAGAGAGCACTGTAAACAGTGTCTTTCTTAGTGATCGGCTTTATTTCTGCATGATTTTTATAAAAAGCTATTGATTTATTTCTAAAAACCAATTATGGTGTTTGTGGGATTTCTAAATAGAAAACGTTATTTCTTATACAGAAACATAAAAATGGAGGTTTTACAGCATGGCACAATCACAAAATGAAATTGACGAAATCACTGCAGCCTTGAATAAATTCAAAATGAGTTGGTTCAGTCTGGACGGTAAGGTGGCCCTTGTCACTGGCGGTAACACAGGGCTAGGTCAAGGTTACGCTGTCGCCTTAGCGGAGGCTGGTGCCGACATTTTCGTCGCAACACACGGAACAGAGGGTTGGGATGCGACACGTGAACTTATTGAAAAACGTGGCCATAAGGTTGAATTCCTAGACACTGACTTAACAAAGACTGGTGTTGCAGACGAAGTCATCGCTAAAGTCATTGCAACTTTTGGACATTTGGATATCTTAATCAACAATGCCGGCATGATTAAACGTAATCCTATCTTGGAATCTAAAGACGAAGACTGGAACAAAGTAATCGCCATTAACTTATCCGCCGTTTATCACTTATCCTTAGCTGCTTCAAAGGAATTTGCCAAACAGAAATCCGGTAAAATCATTAACATCGGTTCCATGCTTTCCTTCCAAGGTGGTAAGTTCATTCCTTCCTACACCGCAGCAAAACACGGTGTTGCTGGATTAACTAAAGCCTTCGCAAGTGAAATGGCCGCTTACAACGTTCAAGTTAACGCCATCGCCCCTGGTTACATCAAAACTGCTAATACAGCTCCAATTCGAGCAGACAAGCAAAGAAATACTGAAATTTTGGGACGTATTGCAGCTGGCCATTGGGGTGAACCATTTGAATTGATGGGCATTGCAGTTTATCTTTCCAGTGACGCTGCCAACTACATCAATGGTGCTATCATCCCCGTTGATGGTGGTTACTTAGTCCGTTAGGCACAGGTAAAGTAAATTTTGTTGGAGTGATTTCATCATGAGTGAATTTCTTACAATCGGCGAACCAATGGCCGTTTTAGCATCCCAAGATGTTAATAAAGATTTGGCAGATGTCGGTCATTTTAGCCGCTTCCTAGCCGGCGCCGAACTAAATGTTGCTATTGGTATCAGGCGTTTGGGACACTCAGCTAGCTATGTGTCAGCAGTTGGTTCGGATCCCTTCGGACAATTTATCCTCGATTCCATTCGTTCCTCTGGTATTGATGCAACTCACATTAATATCGATTCCAACTATTGGACTGGATTTTACTTAAAACAACGTGTAGCGCAAGGGGATCCGCAAACGTACTACTACAGAAAAAACTCTGCAGCGGCCAACTATGATAAGGCAAATCTGGTCAACATTGATTTAAGCAAAACCGTAATTACACATATTACAGGTATTTTTGCAGCATTATCACCTCAGGCGTTGGCTGCTACGCATACTTTAATTGATAACGTGGAAAAAGTTGGCGGCATAATTACATTTGATCCCAATCTTCGACCGGCTTTGTGGAAGTCCGAGGCGGAAATGATTTCGACGACTAACGCTCTAGCAAAGCACGGTACCGTCATAATGCCCGGTATTCATGAAGGAAAAATATTGATGGGTTCCGATGATCCTGAAGAAATTGCTGACTTTTACCTTGATCAAAGTTCAATTACGCAAACCGTCGTCGTGAAACTCGGGCCAGATGGTGCTTACGTTAAGCAACGCAATCAGACACCATTCACAGTGTCCGGATTTCGAGTCAAGGAAGTGGTCGATACAGTTGGTGCTGGTGACGGTTTTGCAGTTGGTATAATTTCAGCCCTGCTGGAAGGCAAAACAATGCATGAAGCTGTCGTGCGTGCGTGTGCGATTGGGGCTTTAGCGGTTGAATCTTGTGGTGACAACGATGGTTATCCAACAAGTAATGAACTAAAAAGATTTTATCAAGAACAAGATGAACAAATAGGAGAAGGAATATGAAACGTGAGGAATTATTAAAAAAGCTTACATCTGTCGGCGTTGTCTCAGTTGTCCGCGCTGACACACCGGCTAAGGCAGTTAAGATTGCCGACGCGGTTATTACTGGTGGTGTTAAGGGTATCGAACTAACCTACACTGTCCCTCATGCTGATTCAGTAATTAATGACCTTGTTGAAAAGCACGGTAACGATGCTCTTATTGGTGCAGGTACTGTTCTTGATGCAACATCGGCCCGTTTAGCAATTAGTGCCGGTGCTGAATTTATCGTCAGCCCGACCTTTGATATCGAGGTTGCTAAGATGTGTAATCTCCGTCCCTTATACACATCT
>DMZB01000285.1 GCA_003482405.1 Lactobacillus sp.
CCTCTGGACAAGCCCCGCTTTTTATTATTATTTTAATAAGATCACAAAATAACTTCGTTTAATGTAAATAACGTGTAAAAATTAGTTGTCAAAGTGCCTGAATACACGGAATTTCTGTAATTAATGCTAAAATAAAAAATTGGGATGAATGATTTTATAGAAGGGAAGTGTCGTGATGCTAATTGACTTTACGATGCGCAATTTTAAATCGTTTCAACAAGCAACGGTTCTATCAGTCGAAGCTGGTGAGCGGCTTACTAAATATAATGAGTCAAACACCCTGGTTGTTAGCGGAAAACGAGTTCTAAAAAACCTTTTAATTTTTGGCCCGAACGGCTCAGGAAAATCGAATTTATTGGATGGCTTAAAACGAATGCGGCAGATGGTATTGAATGATCCGATTAAAATTACGGATACGTTTAGGCCTGATCAATTTACACTGTCACCGGCCAGTCACATAGCTGATACTCATTTTGAAATAACTTTTGCTGTGCATAAGCACGTCTATGAATATGCATTTTCGTATAATACAAAGCGGATAACTTACGAGCGGCTTTCAGTAATTTCAAAAAATCGGAAGATTAACTATTTTGAGCGAACGCTACATGGGTTCACGACTACTAAGCAGGCACTCAATGACAGTGCCGAGAAAACTAAGAATAATAGTCTCGTCCTTTTCAAAGCCATGCAGGACAATGATCCAACGGCGATCAGTGTCTTTACGTGGTTCTCGGAGGACTTACTATTTGTTGATGATTATCAGAGCGCACCAATTATCAATAATCTGATTGGATTAATCCAAGACGAAGGGGTCAAACAACAGGTTCTTAATTTTCTACGTTCAGCCGATTTTAATATTGTTGATTTAGAGGTAAATGAGCGACCGCCTCACATGGATTGGTATGGGCGGTTGTTAAATCAAAGTGGGGAACAACCGCATTTTGTAAATCAGCTACTGACCGTTCATAAAGTCTATGATAAAAATGGTGCGGTAGTTGGTAAACGACGGCTACCACTTGAAAGTGAGTCGCGGGGCACTCGAAAAATCGTATTGCTGGCATTGGCGTTTATTAATGCTGAAATGAATGGCGATGGGAAAACGTTGTTGCTCGACGAATTCAACGATTCATTACATCCCGAGCTGGCCAAAGCAATGATTCGTATTTTTAATTCAGTTGCCAATCAGAATCAATTTATTTTAACGACCAATGAATTACAGTTGTTAGATTCCAAGGTTCGAATTGATCAAATTTATCTCGTAGAAAAAGATTTTAAGGGTGTTAGCAATCTGACTTCGATTTTTGATTTTAAAGATACCCGTAATACGACTCGCAGCGGTATCAGCTACATGAAACGGTACGTCGAGGGACGATTCGGCGCAATGCCAGTTATTGATCCGGATCAAATGTTAAACGCATTGGCGGCTAGGGATAATGATATTGATAAATCAGAATCAGGAGCACTGTAAATGACTCGAAAGAGCAAAAATAAACCGTTAAAGAAGGTTATTGGTATTTTTTGTGAGGGCCCCTCTGAAGTGGCCTATTTTAAAATGCTTAGTCGCAAGTATCGGGGTGGTAATGTTTGGACACAACCAATTGGTCTTGAGATCGAGTCGATGAGCAGCATGCAAGGGACGAAGTTAATTAGCGCGGTGATTGATAAGGTTGGACCGCTTGCACAAAAAAGGCAAGTGAACGCTGTCTTTGCTGTATTTGATCGTGATAAATTAACTCATGAAGACATTCAACGTGCCCAATCGCTTGCAAGAAAAAACGGTATTACCATTATTTTCTCGAGTACGAATTTTGAAGTCTGGATCCTCCTACATTTTAAGTATTTTAGTCGGGCATACACTAAAAATGAATTAAACCGTAAATTATCAGCACCCGATAAGTTTAATCAAGATTATTCACGTTTTAAAGGATCAACGTATGATCACTATCTATTTGACCGGGTTGCGATCGCAATCAAAAATGCCCGGCGACTTTCGATGACGCAACGGGAATTGCTGATGGATGATCCCTATGTCAACATTCAGGATTACATTAAGATGATTTTTGGAAGAGAAGATTAAGCTTCTCTTTTTTTGTTACGTTTAATTAAACGACGCCACTTGCTTGATGGTGTCCGTCAACAGTTGTGTTCACCAAGTATGGTTTCTCTAGTATAATGGCGCCAGCCGTTGTTCGAACGGTATGTTGTGACCATGCACCGAAGCCTTGCTTGGAGGAACCTTACAATGAAACGTGTCTTAATAATGCTACTGACCGGGACGCTCGGCTTGACCCTGAGTGCCTGCACAAGTGGTCATATCAACACTGTCAGTCCACCACAAACATCAAAACAGAAATTAGTTCAACTGACGCCGCGGCCCAAGTATCAGTTTGCGGACGGTCGGGTGACCACGCGCCAATTGAAAATTGTGATTACCAAGTCGAAATTGTTACGGGTTGGCCAACCTGGTAATGAACACGGGACGCGACCGGTGATTGCGTTTTGGTTCCGGGTGACTAACCGGACCAAACGGGTGGTCAACGCCGATAGTGCCTGGAACGACGTCTTTAAGGCGACGCAGCGTCAGGGTCAAGCGGCTGGGATTAGCCTTAAAATGGCCGCCGTTCCGGATGATCAGTTGGCAAGCAAGCAAACTGATACGATCCGACAGAATCAGACGGTGACCAGTGCGGTGGCTTATGAACTAAATAATGTGCACCAATCGGTGGTTCTGAACGCGTTTTTATCCCCGGCTGGTGCCAGTATTGGCCGTCAGGTGTACCATTTAAACTCAAATTTGCACCCGTCTAAGTAAATGATGATTAGTGCTCGGTAAATCAAAACGACCTTATCAGTAGTGGCTACTGATAAAGTCGTTTTTTTGGTACCGTTAATCCACCTGTTTAGTGGTAATATTACCGTCTAAATAGACAAAGTAACGGTTGAGTAACTGGCCCCGCTGACCACTAGTGGTCTTGGCGAAAGCGTTGACTTGGTAGTAATGGTGGCCCTGACCATCGACGTTGATGGTCGGAACCGGTGAAAAGGTTTGCTGTTTAGGCGCGTTTAAAACTTGTTGAACCGCGTTGGCGGCCATCGTCGCGCTGGTAATGTGATCGTTGGTTGCCTGATACTGCCGACCAGTTTGTTTGGCGGCGCTGGCATCTTGGGCCTTGGCCTGTTGTGCGGCATCGGC
>DMZB01000010.1 GCA_003482405.1 Lactobacillus sp.
CCCTTAGGGAAACCCTTAACCGTAAACGTGGCAGAATCGCCCTCATTCACGGCCAAATCTTGGAGTGCACCGACGTACATGGTTTTTGACGCCACCAATCCGTTCGCAGTTTTTGCGGTGACGGTCACTTGACCATATTTTTTTGGATCAGCATTGGCCACAAGTGCGCCAGTCGCTGAATCAATGGTGGCAATATCGGACCTGTCTAATGACCAGGTGACGGCATCAGTGGCATTGACCGGCGTCAGTAGCGCCCGCATATTTGTCGACATGCCGTTTGGTACGGTGTCATTATCCGAATTGACTGCGATGGCGGTTGCGTGAGTTTCTTGTGGGGAAATAATGACCTTTGCGACTTGTGACCAATAAATATTTGGACCAAAAAGGCCATCGTAAGTGGCACTAGCCTGATAATACAGTGTCGTGATCTGGGTCACTTTTTTCTGACTCGTATACTTGGTTTGATTGGCCTGCCCAGCATCTGTCCAAGAATGACCATCCGTGCTCACAAACCACTGGGTCTTGGGACCGTTGGAAAAAATGTGAAAAGTGGTATCGACGGAATTGACCGTTAGTGAAAAGGGACGATCAGAAAGGGTATTCACGTTTGTGGGCTGCTGCGTAAAGCCGCCAATCCACTGCGCACCAAAGAGTCCCTTAATGGGGTCGCCACTCGGTGTCTCTTTAGGGGTAACGTTATCGTCTGCACTGGCAATTGTAGTGAGACCCATGACAACGACAAACGCAATTAGCAGGCCGATGAATGTGTGTCTAAACTTCATTTAATGACCAGTCCTTACTTTTGTGGGGATTGTCGTTTGTGTCCGAACAGGTAGCCGAGCATAACGAGCAATGCGGCCGCAACGACACCAAGAATGATGTAGAGCCACGACCAGTTACGTTTGACAGTGATGTGACGGTTCACTTTTTGTGCAGTCTGTTGTGTGATCGTGAAGTTACGGGCCAAATGCCACACACGCTGGCCAGACTTCGCCGTTAATTTAAACGTATAATGTCCCGGCGCCAACTTTTTTTGTGTAATCGGCATCATGACGTTCATTGCGGTCCGCGGTGCCATCGCATAATGTTTGTAAGTGTTGGTGTAGAGGGATTTTTGGCCACCTTGATGAAAAATCCGGGACGTCAAAGATAGCCCACCAAATAGCACCGGTTGTGGATTGACCAAATTGGCGACGACGAGCGGTTTCTTGTCGCTAATTGTTGCGTGCACACGATGCAGCTTCAAATCTGGTTTGGTTTTGTTAACGTCGGTTTGTTGTAAATTGACGCCCAGAGCCATCGCGTAACGATTGTTGATTCGAAAGCTTTTTCCAGCAGTCGTTTGTGTGGTGTTCCGATCAGTAACATAGATGGCACCAAGAACTTGGCCCGTAATACCGGTTTTGGGAATGCGTGTGACAAACGTTACGGGCTTAGCTTCGTGGGCCGCTAGTTGAAACGTTACGCCAGCACTAGTCATTGAAGTGAATGTTGGCGCTTGTGGCTGGCGAGTTTTATTCGGTCGATAGCTTACCTGGCCGTTGTCGCCAGTCCATGCATTAGTTGGCGACACGGTTAGTTGACGGGCACGATCCGACGTGTTGGCTACAATGACAGTCAGCGGTTGAGCAGTGTCTGGCTTAACCCGCAAATCAAAATAACTTTGTGTTGGGTCAATTTGATTATCAGGGAGTTTGGCTGAAACTGTGAACCCAGCTCCGGTACTGTTTGCAGGCGTTGCATGAATCGTTGGCAAAAAAGTGAGGGTGGCAATCAGCCATGTGATCAAAATGAGCGGCCATGTGTGCGGGCTAGCAGTCTTGTGGGTCTGAATAAACATGCAAACACTCCTTTGCTAACAGTTTTGATAACACCGAAACCCGTTTTGTCATGGCGGCAAAACGGGTGGGGTAATTTGTTCTAAAAATATGGATATGATTAGGCTTTAGCAGGCGTTGCCGTTGGTACATTGACCAAGTTCCAGTACAAGGTTGCTTGATAAATGCCAGGTGCGATGTTTGACTGTTTGGCAATTGTCAGTTTGGCGCTGTTAGCGTCTGTGTACAGCGCGGTGTTGCTGCCTTGGCCGGTCCCTTTTGCAGCGGACCACAGGTTTGTTTCCTGAGTGGCAGTGCCACTGTCGTTAGCAGCGGTGGCCGTCAGCGTGCTTGTTAATGGGGCGGCGACTTTAGATTCACTTGTTGTGTTTGTCGCGGTCAGCACAAGTTTTGCATTATCGATCACGGCACTGGTCTTGGTGTTTTTAAACTGACCCAGAGCAGTCATGAGGTTCCACCCATTGTTAGTACCGGTGTAGTCAGCTACTGACAGGGCGCCGTCTTTGTTACCATCGAAGTTTTTGGTGCTAGTCACGGCGTTGTTCACGTAATTAACGGTGACATCTTTATTGATGATGTCCGCAACCTTAGCGTCTTCCAGTTTGAGGTTAGGCACGTGGTCCAACGTCAAATTGCCGGGAGTGACTTCGAATTCTGCGGTGGAACGGCCAGTTGCTGCGTCACTGGCGCTGGTTCCAGATGAGATGAAACCTTGTCCCACGGTCGTGACATTACTGATATTATTTGCAGCGGTCCCCGGGCCGTGTTGATTATCGGTACCCCGATCGGCATGAACGGTTGCTGCGCCGAGTGTTAAAGCAGCTAGTGTCGAAAAAATGAGCAGTGTGAATTTATGCATAATAATCTCCCAAATCAAACCCTGTGCGACTGAAGTCAAATTTAAGTGCATTGATTACGGCTACTAAATAAGAATATTAATTGTTGAAAATTGTCCTACGTAAATACCCGTCGCGATTCACGTGTGAATTTCTAATGTGATTATAGGGAGCCTATTTTACTGGTTCAAATTAGAATCCGACCTGTGTTTTATGAGAAAAATAACAGACTGAGAGCGATTTCAATCGTCCGAAATCAAAAAAGCGTGAACTAAGCAAGACTAGTCCACGTTTTCGAAGATGAAATTTTGATGTGAATAATGGCTCGAAATTCTTATTTCACGGGCTTAAATCAATATATAAATAGCGTATTATTGATTTAATAATTTACTGTGATGGATACCGTATGTGAAGTAAATGATCAGGCCGAAGCTGAACCAAATGAGCGATGCAATCCATGTTTCCATTGGCAAACGGAACAATAAGACCATGCAAGCTAAACCGGAGATGATTGGCAAAACAGGATACCATGGTACACGGAAACCATCTATGTGGTTGATGTCTTTACGACGGCGAAGGGGAATGACACCAAATGATACAAAGGTGAAGGCAATCAATGTCCCAATGTTGACCAGGTTTGTTAATTGTTCGAGCGGTACCAGACCACCCATGATCGCAATTAAAACGGTGACGGTTGTCAGACTTGCCTTAGGGTTACCAGTTGTCTTGTTGACGTTACCGAGCCACTTTGGCAACAGGCCATCACGCCCAATCGAGTAAACCAGTCGTGAGGATGAGTAGATCATGGCTAACATCATTGTGAACATCCCAGCTAAAGCACCAAGGGAGACCAGTGCTGCACCCCAGTTTTGCCCAACTTGTTGAAGCGCGAAAGCAACTGGATCAGCCACGTTTAAACGTTTGTAAGAAACCAGGCCAGTTAGAACGATTGAAACAGCAATGTATAAGATAGAAGCAACGATCAGTGTGCCAATGATACCGATGGGCATGTTCTTTTTGGGATTCTTAACTTCTGCCGCGGAGGCCGCCACAACGTCGAAACCTAAGAAAGCGAAGAAGACAGCTGAGGCGCCGGCGAGCACACCACCTTTATATGGAAAGAACGGATGCCAGTTGGCTGGTTTGACATAGAAGAGACCGACCAGTACGAAAATTAAGATAATGACGATTTTGACCGCCACCATGATATTTTGCACACCCGTCGAAGTTTTCATTC
>DMZB01000256.1:0-4946 GCA_003482405.1 Lactobacillus sp.
GGTAATGCTGCCGAATTGCTTTACTGATCGGAGAATTTCTACGATCATAAAATTTTCATTTTCCATCCTACATAGCCTCTGCACTCAATTATATAACTGTTTAGTTATCAAACTACGTTATATTAAGTATTCGACATTGTTTACGTAACAATAAATAATAGCGGTGTTAGAAACTAATTAATAAAATCACAAAGGAGAAGTGAATAATATGGCTGTTAATTATCAGTTTTTAAAGCCCTTTACGTTTTCGAATGGTTCGACCGTGAAAAATCGAATTGTTATTCCGCCAATGACAGAGGCGTCTGGTTTTGAAGAAGGCTCAATAACATCCGATGAGCTGAAATACTTTCGGATGCATAGTGGTGGTGCTGGTTTGTTTGTCTCACCTGTCGCTTACGTGTCTAAACTTGGAAAGGGATTTGAAGGGGAATTATCTATTGATGATGATAGATATATGCCAGGCTTAACAAAGATGGCGAATGCGATGAAGCAGAACGGAACAAAAGCAATTTTGCAAATCTTTCACGCAGGCCGAATGTCTAACTCTCATATCTTGAGAGGTGAACAAGCGGTAAGCGCTAGTGCAGTTGCTGCTGAACGGCCGAATGCGGAAACTCCTCGCGCTTTATCAGATAGCGAGATTGAAACGATTATTGATGATTTTGGATCGGCCACTAAAAGGGCGATTCTAGCTGGCTTTGACGGAATTGAACTCCATGGTGCTAACACTTATTTACTTCAACAGTTCTTTTCCCCTCATTCGAATAGACGTGTAGACAAATGGGGTGGAACTATTGAAAAACGAATGGCATTTGCTTTAGCCGTGATTGACAAGGTTCACGAAGTCGTTAAACGATATGCTGACAAGTCATTTGTAGTTGGATATAGGATTTCTCCAGAAGAAATTGAGAAACCAGGAATTCGAATAAATGACACGCTTCAGTTTATTAATGTTCTTGCTGATCGACCAATAGATTATTTACACATCTCGATGGGCTATGCTTGGAGAACATCGTTGAATGATACAGAGGATCAAGAACCACTCATTAATAAAATAAAGAAGGAAGTCGCTGGCAGAGTTCCCCTAATATCTGTAGGCTCAATTGAAACCCCGGCAGAGGCGGAAAAAGTTATTGCTTCAGGAATTGAATTTGTCGCTATTGGACGTGAAATACTCCGAGAACCTAGATGGGTTCAGAAGGTTATGAATGACGATGAACAGGGGATTAGATACACAATTTCCGAGGAAGATTTAGATGATTTAGGAATTACACCTGCGATGTGGAACTTTTTGATTGTTCGACTAAAATCGGCCATGCATTTGTCAAATCAACCCGATTACGATGCGGGACAATTCATTAACAAGTTAGCACCTCATGAAGGTGCCTAACTATCTCTAAAGATACTGATAGAATAAGTTTTGCTGTTTGGAATAGCGCCAAAAGTAAGTTTTTAATAACGAGCTAAAGTACGAATGCCCGTTATTGAAAACTTTTTTGTTTTATAAGTCGATTAGCTTGAACTTTTAAAAGAACAGAATTACAATATCACCATGATATCAAATCAATATTGAATCGATATCGAAAGGAGACTTGCTTCATGGCGGATAAACTGAAAGAAAAACGTTTTCTGCTACGTTTGGATGATGATTTGTACAGTCGTTTGGCAGAGGCTGCTGATCGTGAAAATAGGAGTGTAAACGCCCATATTGTCACAATCTTGGCTGCCAGCGTTAAACAGACTACGTTTGAACATCGTCAAATTATCGGGCAGGCAATCGCGGGTAATAAATTGAATCGGAAGAATGGCTTAGTGGAATTGTCGGGGATCTACTATCGCTTCTTGATTGAGAATAATGATCCGGTGGATGTCGCCGCCAGTTACACCGTGTTAGAGAGCAATGGCAATATATTGACCTTGAAAAAGGTCTAGGAGCGAAAAGGGGAATTATTATGCTGGGATTTAAGATCGTACCACAAAACAATCAGGGGTTAGTTGAAACGTTAGGTAAATACCGTCACAGCGTGGATTCTGGATTGCACATGTATGTACCTCTATTTCAAAAGATTCGCAAAGTGAGTTTGGCGATGGAACCATTAGCACTGCCAAACTACTCGATTATCACAAAGGATAACGCGGATGTTTCAGCCAGCTTAACGTTGAACTTCCATGTCACTGATGCTGTGAAGTACCAGTATGAGAACACGGACTCCGTTGAATCAATGGCACAGTTGGTGCGTGGTCATTTACGTGACATCATTGGCCGGATGGATCTGAATGAGGCCTTAGGTTCAACCGCCAAAATCAACCAAGAATTGACTTTGGCAATTGGTGATTTGACCAACACTTATGGGATCAACGTCGATCGAATCAACATCGATGAATTGACACCGTCTAAAGCCATTCAAGCAGCGACGGACAAACAATTGACGGCGGATCGTGAAAAGGTTGCGGCTATTGCTCAAGCCGAGGGGGAAGCACGTTCTATCCAGTTAACGGTTAAGGCCAAAAACGATGCTTTAATGGCGACTGCTTCTGCTGAAGCGACAGCAACGCGTACGCGTGCTGATGCTGAACGTTACCGAATCGATACGGTGCAGGCAGGGTTGTCGAATGCGGACGATAAGTACTTCCAAAACCAGTCGATCAATGCTTTCTCCGAACTTGCCAAGTCAGATGCAAATACAATTGTTATTCCAAATGATGCAGCTGACCAATACGGGAAACTGCCGGTTGTCGGCAAGCTGTTGAAGACGGGTGCGGACAAGTAGTCCGAAGCCACGGTAAGAAGGTGCGTCAATGACAATTACAATTCGAAAACCAATTGAAAGTGACGATCCAACCGATGTGGCGAGACTGTATTACCGTGTTTGGAAAACAGCATATCGTGATATTCTGCCATCAGCTTTTTTGGATGCCCTTTCTGTTGAGAGTTGGCACCCGGAAAAAAGGTGGCAACATACGTTATTGGCTGTGGATGAGTCAACCACAATCCGTGGAGTTTGTACGTTTGGACCAAACCGCCAGGAAACGCAAACAGAGTCGTCAGAAATTTATTCACTGTACGTGGATAATGATTACCGAAGTCGTGGCATTGGACGGCAGCTTCTCCATGCTGCTTTGGATCGGCTATCCAAAACACAGGACTGTCATGTAGTGGTTTTAGAGAAAAACAATCAGGCGCGTCAGTTTTATGAACGCATGGGGTTTACGACTAATCTTGGTATTTCAAATTCTGAAACAAAGTATGGACCCATTCGTGAAGTGACATTGGTTCGAAAAACAGAGTGAAAGTAAACAAAAAATTACTAAAAACGGTAACTAAAAGTCTCATTTTTGAATGAAAAAGTTAGGCTTTTAAAACAAATTAAAATGCTCGCTATCCGTTTAATAATGCGGTTAGACGGGCATTTTTAGCTGATTTGCTTTTGCATGAAAATGAATATAGTGCTAGCGTTAAATACATGAAAGCAATGAAAACACAACGAGAAATCATGACTGCCGGTGAATCATACAATCAGTTTGACGACGAATTGATTGCCCGGCGAGTTGAAATTCGTCAACAATTGGCAACTTTAAATGCAGAGCCAGATAATGACAAACGCAATCAAGGTTTGCAAAACCTGCTTGCAGATAGTGGCCCTCATTTTTTCGTGGAAAGTGACTTCCGCTTTGACTACGGTTGGAACATCCACATTGGCGACCATTTTTATGCCAACTATGACAATACGTTTTTGGATACTTGTCCAATTACGATTGGCAGTCACTGTTACTTCGGTCCGGATGTCGGCCTTTACACACCGATTCATCCGCTGACACCTAAAGAGCGTAACGCTGATATTGAATTAGGTGCGCCAATCACAATCGGCGACAATGCTTGGTTTGGTGGTCATGTTACGGTTTTGCCAGGTGTGACACTTGGCAACAACGTGGTGGTTGGTGCCGGTTCTGTGGTGACTAAGAACTTTGGCGATAATGTTGTCATTGCAGGTAATCCTGCGAAAATTATCAAACGTGTGCCTGAGGCTTAAACCTTCAGTTGAAGCGCAGAATTAAACACACAAAATTTTGATTAGTGATTGAGATTTGCGGGTAACTGCGAATCATCAACGTTCATTTGTATAACACGCGGAAAACGCTGTGCAGGTGGTTCACTTCGGTGTCGGTGCACGGCGTTTTTGTGTGGAGAAAAACTTAGATTTGGAAATTTAATGAGTAGTGAAGAAACTGTCTTTGCTACTACATAGCGATAACGCGCTCGCAGGTGCTGACCCCTGTGCACAATTGACAGCTGTCGACATGCAGGCATAGTTCGCCTACATGCTGCCTATCCCTTGTTGCTCGGGGTCAAAGCACACCTGCTCACGCTCACTGATAACGCGCTCGCAGCCCAGAAGCCTGTGCACAATTAAAAGCTGTCAACATGTAGACACAGTTCGCCTACACGCCGCCACCTTTTCCTTGTTGCTCGGCTTCTCCCGGGGCTGCTCACGCTCACTAAACTAGGAGGGTTATTATTTTAAAGCGTCAGAATGTCGATCGAGCTGTCTTTGTACCAACCATGGTTCTGTTTGGAATCGTGTCCTTGGTGTTGATCATTGGTGGCTCAGCCGTTCAGCAAACGATGAACGCGGTCTTGTCATTTCTTACGACGAAAACTGAATGGATGTACGTGCTGATTTACATCATTAACTTCATTTTCTTTATGGCGTTGGTGATGTCCAAATACGGCCGCATCAAACTTGGCAAGCCTGGTGTTAAAGCCGACTATAACGGGTTTCAGTGGGGCAGCATGGTGTTTGCGACAGGAATCGATGCCAGCATTTTAATGTTGAGTGCCACCGATCCGCTGCAATATCTGCAACACCCAGCTTTTGGTGCCAAACCATTTTCCGGGGCCGCTTACGTTTACGCAAACGTTGTCGGTGAATTTAACTGGGGGCCAA
>DMZB01000256.1:5004-5341 GCA_003482405.1 Lactobacillus sp.
GGCATGGATGATTTTTGCGACTGCTACGATTGCGATTGCCTACACCATGCATGTCAAAGGTAAACACGTTCAACGTTTGAGTGCTGCCATCCCGGTTTTACAGGGACCTGGCCGGACACGCCTTACCCTGCCTCAGATCATCTATTTTTTCGTTGTCTTTTGCATCCTGGGCGGGGTTGGTTCATCTATTGTGATGGAGTTCCTCGTTATTGCCAAGGTTTTGAGCACCATTACAGGTGTTTTTGACAACATTTATTTAAACTTCTCTTTTTTTGATTTGTTCTTCATCTTGTTTGCACTACTGGTTTCAGCGGATTTGTTGAAGGGGATCAACAAG
>DMZB01000172.1 GCA_003482405.1 Lactobacillus sp.
AACGGGGACTGTAATCTCGCTTCAGTAAACGCGCCGCCATTCCATGTGCACGAAATACCGCGATCCGCTTCAACTCCGCGTGTTCAATCCCTGACTTCTTTTGAGGTATCGAAAAATCGACGAAATAAATCATTCTGCCACTCCCCGATTCAAAGTTATGTTCTACCACCATTTAATCACTTTGGCGGCATAAATTGTTGCGCTGACCATTGGCACCACCCGATTTTCTAACCCGTGTAGATGCCATCTTTCTGCCAGCATTAAAAGCCATAATAAAATCGCGTTCAATGGGCAGTTTGCTCTTCAAACGCAACTTTATTCAGACAAATTCAATTCAAATTTCCTAGTTCAAACGTCCAAAACTCAGCTGACTTTTGGAATGTAGATTTGGGTTTTGATTGTTGCCGTTTTCGGCTTTTGAATCGCGTCATGTTGTGGATTGATCACCATAATGTGCATATCACGTTTTAAGCGACGCAATACTTCTTGGTGAACACTTTCATCGTTGACAATCATATTGTTAACCGGTGAATCATCAGCAATGATTTGCATCAGAATCTCTGGGTCACTCACATCAGTCACTAAAGGTATGATTTCAAATTGACGTTCGTTGTCGTTTAACAATTTTGTGAAGAACGGGACAGTCGTGTCAATGATCAGAGAATCCTGTGCTGTTTTTAGTGCTTGTGTTTTGATCCACCATTCATAGTAGGCATTTTCCGTTTCAAACGTGCGTTCCACCGTTTGGCCACTAGCCGTCGTTTGAATCACAACATGGTCGTTGAAGAACATTTTTTCTAACGCCACACTGTGATCCGCCCGGTAGTAAATTTCTGACGCGGCCCGCTGCGCATCGTGTGAATCGACATACTGCGTCGCTAGCAGCGTATTTTTCTGATCATAAATCGCCATCTTGAATAATTGGTCGTTTTGAAAATACTTCACACTCTCTAATGAACGGTCTGCCCGGTATTCCAAACTTACCGTCTGTTTGCCACTGGCTGGTTCAATTAACTCTGGCTGATGTTTCGTGCCTGCGTGAACTTGCCAACCTTCCGCCTGATCAAGCGGCAATGCCACATCGGTTTGCTGGTTTACGTGATTTGATTCACGTTGAAAAGCTAAGTAAGGGTTCATAATTGCACCGGAATGACGCAGTAGGCCCTGTGTTTGATAGGCCTCCCAAATATTAACCAGTTCACGGTTGAAATCAGTGGTCAACACGTCAAACTTGGACGTCGTTTTTTCAAATAATTGATCGATAATTTCTAGACCACGCTGATCGGTTAACTGGTTAATTGGTAGTATTGTGTTTGAAAACAAGACATAGTGGCGGTTCGAATCAAACTGAAACGTATCGATGAGTTTCGTTGAACTAAAGTAAAACTTCATCCGTTCAGCCAAGGTTTCAAATTGTGTCCCAAGCTCATCTTTGTGATGTTTGATTGCAGATAATTCCTTATCGTCTGCGCTCAGTTTGACTTGCTGTTCCTTCAGTTTGGCGTCAATCGTCATTAAACGTTGTTGGCGCGCCTTGACCTGATTATTTCCTTGCGCCGCTTTTTCTTGGACCGTCACCTGTTTGCCCAAACGATCAACCAGTGCCTGCTGTTTTGTCAGCGCTGTCTGAAGTCCTGTTTCAGCCTGGGCAAAGTCATGATCCTGTTGGTTAAGTTCAGCAATTTTCTTTTGTTTTGCCGCAATCACACCCATTAAATCAGTCAAGTTGGCCTGATTGTTGATTTGCCCCAACAACTCCTGCTCTTGGGCCTTTAGGGACTCGCGTTGTTTTGCAATTGCTTTGGCCTGTTCTTGCATGCGCGTCAACACAGTTTGTTGCTCTTCAAACTGCTGTTTGTGCTGATTAACGGCTGCGATGAGCTGTTTCAACTGTGCCGCTGTGTGATTACGCTGATCCTGTAACTGCGAAAATTGTTCAAAATCAGCGTCGCGTTGGTCAGTTTGACGTTCATAATCCTGGTTGATTATCCGCGATTGTGATCTGAGATAATCCTTTTCAGTCAGCATCTGCGAGCGCAGGTGGTTACGTGCGTCGCCATACGCGTGGTTGAGCTGGTTGACTTGTCTTTCCAAATCCGTGCGCGTGGACACCAGACCCTCATAAGGTGTGCTCACAGTATGTCCAGTGTTTTTCGCGGGTTGACTCTCCTGTGTTGCTTGAGTTTGGTGATTCAATTGACGACTATCTGTGGCTACGGTTTCTGGGATCACAGCACTTTCCCTTTTCGGCTCGTCGTGGTCGTGTGTACCCGTTTCAGGCGTCGTCAGTTCACTATCCTTTTTACCATGTCCAAATAATCTCATAAGCGATCTTCCCCCAGTCACCCGATGACAAGCGATGTCCGACCATGTTTGTTCAGACATTGGACTGTCCGCCATCTGTTCAGGGAACTTTTTTCGAAAATTCCCTCAACAGGTGGCGGAAAGCCACATTGCTTTTCGTCATCTTAATCATTTAGCTGTGCTCAAACGAGCACCTGTCAAACCTATTTTTGATTCTGTGACGCAGATGCGTCGTTTTCGTGCTTCCGACGTTTGCCAAGCAACATTGCGGAACCTGCTGCTAGGGTGGTAACACCGATGAGACCCATGACGCCTGTTGAGGCTTCATTCGTATCCGGTAAGGTCTTCGCTGCCGCAGCAGTTGCATTAGTCGGCGCAGTTGGTTGCTGTGATGCTTGTGCTGCAGCAACCTTTGTGACCGCTGTGACATCGGCGGTTACGGGTTCAGTTATGTGTCCCTCTGCGACGACCGGTGTAGAAGTAGCTGTTTCGGGTTCGCTGAGAGCCTCAGTTGCCGGTTTCACTGATGCGAGTACTTGACCAACTGGTTTCTCATCTGCCGTAACATTTGCCAAAGGTGCTGTAGCGACCGGCTGTGCAATTGGTTCAGCAGTCTGCTGCGTGGACCCGGCGCCAGTGGCATTAGTACCATTAGTACCGTTACTACCGTTACTGCCGTTATCACCGTTAGTGCCGTTGATACCGTTTGTGCCATTACCACCACTAGTCCCGTTACTCACGTTAGTGTCGTTAACACCATCTCCGTATACTCCTCTTACGCTGCCGACGATCTTCCCCTTG
>DMZB01000186.1 GCA_003482405.1 Lactobacillus sp.
CCTGAAGTATGTTCAGAGAATGGAAACCAATCGACGCTAGTAAGACTTTCATTGCTGACAACGATGGCAACTTTGTTTTGCTTTGCTGTGTTAGTAAAGTGATTTCCAATTTTCTTTAGTTCTGAACCGATTTGCTTGGCTTCGTTGTAGATGGGATTTGGCTTAAAATCGTGGCTAAGTAGGCCCTTCCAATAGGTTTCAAAGCTGTTATGGATCGAATGCCAATGCCAGTATTCGACCATGCGAGCACCAGAAGCAATGTGACTGTAAGCCTGAAGACGCAATTGTCCAGGATAGGGAACCCATTTTCTGAATGCCTGAGCCTCAGTTTCCATAACGATGTATGGTTTATCCTTGGTTGAACGTGCAATGTCTCCACCAAATGCGATTTCAGTGCCCGTTAGATGATCTTGAGTGGGGTGATAAATATCAATTGCCGTATCTGTTAGCACTTTTGAGGTATCGAATATATTGACGTCAGGGTTTAGTCCAAATGATTGGTTGCGCCATTCGAGGTCAAAATTATTTGTTACAAATTGATTGGGCTGTTTATAGTTTTCAATAATGTCGGACTGCCATTGAAGGTAGTCGGTGACCAAAGTGCGTTGAAACTCTTCGAATGCAGAACCGAGACTGCCGTTAATTGTGCTGTTGATTGGTGGAAAATCATCCCACGCGTTAATGCGATTGCTCCAGTAGTCCAACCCGTAGGCATGATTTAATTGATCCAAATTGCTGTTAAACTTTTTCTTGAGCCATTTTTGAAAAGCAATGTACACATTATTACTACTGGTATTAAAATGCTTTGTCTCATTGTCGACTTGAAATCCAATGATATTCGATTTATTTGCAGTTCTGGCCACCATTTTTCTGATAATTCGCTCGGCTAAGAACCTAAAGGTGGGCTGAGTAAAATCAATTATTTGCCGAGCGCCATATTGTCGTTTGCCTGACTTGTCCGTTAACATAACTTCCGGATATTTTTTAGCCATCCATGTTGGAATTGCGTAAGTTGGTGTGCCGATGATGACGTCGATATTAGCTTCACCCATCGCGTTGACTACTTTATCTAATTTCGAAAAGTCAAAGACCCCTTCTTGAGGCTCATATGTACTCCATGTGCTTTCACCAATCCGAACAACATTAATATTTGTTGCCTTCATCATTTTGATATCCTCATCAAGACGATGGGAGGGTAGATATTCGTAATAATAGGCTGTTCCGTAAAGAAAATGATTTGTCACGGGAAATTCTCCTTTCAAATTTAGAAAGCGCTTTCTATTTCGTTGAATTAAGAGTAGGTTATTTATTGAAAGCTGTATAGGTGACGACAGACTTTAAAACTATTCTTTTCCGATATTCTGCTAATTTAGAAAGATTGTGTTGAAAATGAATTTTTTGCAACATGCTAAAAGATTGCCAGTTATTGACTGGAACTTAACTTTTTTTGGCGCACACGAACAAACTGTGGACGATGGCTGGGTTGTGCCAGTTGAAAAGCATTATGCCTTTGAATGTATCTATGTACTTGAAGGCACAGAATTTGTTGAGATTCATGATGAACATTATGAACTCAAGTCTGGGGACTTTTTTATCATTCCGCCTGAATTTTCACATCGGGTCTGGGCAGGAAAAGACTTAACTTATTTTTGTTTTCACTTTGATATTGACAATCCAGAACTAAAAATTCGGTTGATTCAGGGACTTCAGTATTGCTATCGAGTTGATTCTCCATTGTGTCGTTTGTTAGCACCCCATTTACAGTGTTTAGACGATTTAATTGATCCAGATGGATATGATTTCGACACGCAAATGACGATTCAAATCGAACTTTCCCAAATGCTGCAAGCGTTCTATGAGACGTCAAAAGCCGCTGTGATCAGCGGCTCTACGGAAATTGCTGAGTATTCTAGGTTAATCGCGGACTATTTGAAGACAGAACTAACAAGACAAGTTCTTGAGTTCGTTAAAGAAGGACAAACTAGTGGCGTCGGCACTGTTGAAATTTCAGCTGCTATTCGCAAAATTGGATTCAGTGACGGCTATGGATTTCGAATGTTTAAGGAAACTTACGGCATTTCACCGAGAAAGTACCTTTCTAAATTAAAAATCAACGAAGCCAAGAAGTTACTGACCAAACCGCAATATTCAGTTACAGATGTTGGCGAAGCATTAGGCTATAACAATAGTGCTAACTTTAGCCGTCAATTTAAACGTTGGACTGGGTCGACACCAAACGAGTATCGAAAGTCACAAATGGGTTCATTAATATCGTAAAAGGATAAAAAGTGGTATAGAAAATCAGAAACAGCACCACAACAATGCATTCCGAGTTTTCCGGTACATTGATGTGGTGCTGTTTAGCAATCAGGATTATTTCACCGCCACCCGAATCATATTCCATGATAGTGGTTCAAGCGTTGCACTAAGCTGATCACGGTCCAGGGCAGCGTCGGTTAATGGCTGAATCGCCATTTTACCATCGCGATTGTCAGCTTTAACGTCATAGCCGTAAAATTGAGTGCTTTCGATGATGGTATCAACATCGAAACCAGAAACATCAACGCTTACGTTTGCAACATCGTGTTGATGTTTGTTCTCAGCAAAGATGACTAATTCCTTGGCATCTTTGTTGTAAATGGTCACGTTGTCAACAAAGGGGACTGCCTTAAACTGTCGAGAATCGTAGGTCGGCACTGAAACAGGCGTGTCTAGAACAGAGCCATGTCCGTACGTTGCCATCTGCATGAACGGATAGTAAATGGATTGTAACCAGACGCCGCCGTCAGTATCAGTCATAATTGGCGCAATTACATTAACTAACTGTGCAAGGCAGGCAATCTTAACACGGTCGGCATGTTTCAATAGTGTCATGAGCAGACTACCAACTAATAGGGCGTCTTCGAAATTATAAACATCTTCGAGTAAATGTGGACCGACTTGCCATGGCGTAATCTTGGTGTCGGCGTCGTTAGAGTGATACCACACGTTCCATTCGTCAAACGACAAATTAATTTGTTTAGTCGAACGTTTACGCGACTGCACCGCATCACACATAGCGATGACACCACTGATGAATTGGTCCAAATCTTCATTTTTCGCCAAGAAGTTGTCTAATTCAGATGGATCATCATCGTTGTAATAGCCGTAGTATCGGTGCAGTGATAGGTAATCGACATTGTCGTAACATTCATCAAGAACAGTTTCTTCCCACGTGCCAAACGTTGGGTTGTCTAATGATGAGCTACCACAGGCGACGAGCTCAATACTGTCATCAACTTGTTTCATGGCCTTCGCGGTTTCATTTGCAAGATGTGCATACTCTTCGGCAGTTTTGGTGCCGATTTCCCATGGGCCATCCATTTCGTTACCAAGACACCATGTTTTGATGGCAAACGGGTCGGCGTCACCATTCTTTGCACGAAGATCACTTAATGCAGTACCACCAGGGAAATTACAGTATTCAACTAAGTCGGCAGCCTCTTGAATACCCCGTGTACCCAAATTAACGGCCATGTTTGGTACCGCACCGACTTTTTTAGACCAGTGCATGAATTCATGCAGACCGAATTGGTTGGTCTCAAGCTCACGCCAAGCAATGTCCAAACGTGTTGGCCGTTGGTCTTTTGGCCCAATCCCATCTTCCCAGCGATACTGCGAGAGAAAGTTGCCACCGGGATAGCGAATCATCGGGACATGCAGGCTTTTGACTGCTTTAATCACATCCTTGCGAAAGCCCTCTTCATCGGCTTCCGGATGGTCAGGCTGATAAACACCGGTATAAACGGCCCGTCCAAGTTGCTCGATAAATGAGCCGTAAATACGATCGTCAATCGGCGAAACAACATTTGATGAATCAACTTTAATTTTGGCTTTCATATATAAAACCTCTAGCTTTCTTTGATTTGGCCACGACGATCAATCAGTGTTTCACGAATCGTCGTTTCCTTTCGTTCAAATTTCAGGTAGGTCACCATGATAATGGCACCTACGATAAAGAAGATTGCTGGTAAATAACTGAAACAAAACTTGATTGCGGATAGCG
>DMZB01000283.1 GCA_003482405.1 Lactobacillus sp.
CTCAATGGTTGCCCAAAAGTTCATAGCCAGTGTGCGAACCTGAATCTCGGCTAAAATCCGCTTTTCACCGGTCATCATTTGCACTGGATAGGACACGACGATGTGATACGAACGGTAACCACTTGGCTTAACGTTAGAAATATAATCGCGTTCTTCTAAAATTGTCAGATCAGTCCGTTTGCGCAGTAAGTCGACGACTTGATAAATATCGCCCACAAATTGACACATGATTCGCAGGCCAGCGATATCCTGCATGTCTTCTTCCAGACGATCTTCGGCCACGTGACGGCGCACCATTTTTTCTTTAATGCTGTCCACGGGTTTGACCCGCCCCGTCACAAATTCAACTGGCGATTGTAATCCAGCATCCTTATACTGTTTTCGAATGCCTCTTAACTTTATTTTCAATTCTTCAACTGCTTGCTCATAAGGAAGCAAAAAGTGTGACCAATCTTCAATCATCGTATGCCCTCCTTGATGATTCTTCGTTGACTGTCGCCCTTAAAACGGTCTCAACCAACTGTCAACAGTTTACCATACTTTCCCCGCTGCAAGACGGTCCCTCGCGAACCCCAATAAGACGCCAACCAAAACGTTTGACTTTACATTTTTAGAAAAATCGGGCATGATAGTCCCAGTTAAGAAACGCAACGTGGCGCAGTTCGACCTTTGCGCAACCGATTGCGCGACTGAATAAACATTTTACCTATTAATATATTTATATCTCACGATTTTTTTACTTATAAAAGACGTATTACCCTATGGAGGATATCCCGTGCTAGAAGTTTATCTGTTTGTAAATCCCCTTGGAACAAACTGTTATGCCTGTGAAAAACAAATCAATCAAATTTCTGCACAGACAAAACGAAAGTTACAAATTCAGTTTGTCCCAATGCTGAACTTGCAGACAATCAGTGACACCTTTCACCGTGTGGCAGCCACGCATCCTGAGTTGGATCGCAACACACTTGCTGAACAGATGTATCAAATTATTTTGGATTACAAGGCTGCTTCCTTTCAGGGTAAACGCCTTGGTCGACAATATTTCTTACGGTTACAAGAACATCTTTTAGTCAATCATGAACTGTATACAGAAGAACTCGGCATTACGGTCGCTCATGAATTGGCCTTAGATACCGCCATGTTCATTGAAGACCGCCGCAGTAAGTTGGCCGAAGATGCGTTTGGCGCGGATCAGCGGCTTGTTTCTGAAATGGGCATCGAACATCCGAGTCAAACCGTTATTTTTGACGTCGATGACTTTGATTGTGGCCTCATGATGGAACATTTTGATTATGAAACACTGCTTGAAATCAGTGAACATACGGCAAATGACAAATTAGCCACCCTGCCACAAGCTGTAAAACACGATCACGACAAAGTTAATTTACGGATTCTGTAAATCCATAATATAAATAGCAATTACACAACAAACTGGTCTCGCGCAGGAATTCTCCTGTACGAGACCAGTTTGTTGTTAGTCATGAAATGTTGAATATATTCGTCCTGTTTTAATGTTTAGTATCGTTAACAAGCGTTTCAAATTCATTGAGCCGTTGTTCAAAAACATCAAAGGCGCGGCGCAGATAATCCGGTTTAGTCATGTCAACACCTGCCATCTTCATGACATCCAACGGGTACTGAGAACTGCCAGCCTTAAGAAAGTCCAGATAGTGATCTAGCGCCCCTGGCTGATGGCTGGTTATCCCATGAGATAACGTCGACGCTGCTGCAAATCCAGTCGCATACTGGAAGACATAATAATTATAATAAAAATGCGGAATCCGTGACCACTCTAAGGCAATCTCAGGATCTGGAGTCAAATCTTTGCCATAATAGGTTTGATTCAACTGACCATAGAAATCAGACATTCTGCTAGCGGTCAGCGGATGCCCAGCGGCGTCTTCTTGATGAATCCAATGTTCAAACTCGGCAAATTGCGTTTGACGGAACACCGTGCCCTTAAAGCCGTCTAAGTAGTGATTTAATACATAAGCGCGCACTTTAGGATCATCATTGTTGTCCAAAAGGTACTGGGTCAATGTGTTTTCATTTGTGGTTGAAGCAATTTCAGCCACAAAAATTGAATAATCCCCGTACTGGTAAGTTTGGTTATGACGCGTGTAATAGCTGTGAATGCTGTGACCCATCTCATGAACCAGCGTGAATAACTCTTCCAAATTATCCTGCCAGTTCAACAAAATATATGGGTTGGTATCGTAAACACCGGATGAAAATGCACCACTACGTTTGCCCTTAGTCTCAACGACATCGACCCACCGGTTATCAAACGCCTCCTGGACATGGCTGACATAATCAGGACCCATAACACTCAGCGCACGCAACGCTTCTTGTTGGGCTTCAGGATACGTGTAGCTGAGTGGCGAATCGCCAGTGATGGGTGTGTATAAATCATAAGAATGAAGATGATCCACGCCTAAAATCTGTTTGCGTAAACTGACGTAGCGGTGAAGCAAGTCTAAATGGTCATTGACCTCAGCAACCAACGTATCATAAACACTTTCGGGAATGTTGTTTTGCGCTAACGCAGCCGCCCGAGCTGTCGGGTAATGATGCACACGGGCCGTAAAGTTATGCCCTTTTACATTGCTGGACAAGGTTGAAGCAAACGTATTTTGAAACTGCTTGTACACCTTGTATAACTGTTTAAAGGCAGCCCCGCGCACTGACCGATCGGTGGATTGCAATAACACGCCATAAACACCCTGCGTCAAACGGACATCATTGCCGGCTTCATCTTTAACGATGGGGAATTCCAAATCTGCGTTATCCAAAACACCAAACGTTTTGGCCGAGGCTTGGAAGATATCACCTGCCCCAGCTAACAGTGCTTCCTGTTCGGCTGGCAAAGTGTGCTCACGGGCACGGTCCAAATCCTCAAAGAAATGCTTATACGGACTGAGCGTCGGTGTGTCCAACCATTCACTTAAAGTCGCTTCAGGAATGGCTAGCACTTCCGGCTGAAACCATGCCAGTGCACTGGCAACTTTGGCAACTAAATCGTTAGCTTGTGCAGCCAGACCCTGTGCCTCTTGATTGCTCGTATCTTGTTCCTGTTTCAGTGACGCATAAACATCAACGTTTTCTAATGCGTGATAAACCTGCAACAGGTAGTTTACACCGGCTGCTAACTGCTCAGGCGACTCTGCTAAATGGTTCTGATGGGCTGAGGCCTGTTTCAAATCTGCTTCAATTTGATGATACGCTGCCGTCCATGAAGCATCCGTCGTAAAGATTTGGGTTAAGTCCCACTTTAGATTTTCAGGAACTTCGTCTCGTGTGGGTAACTGCTTTACATCTGCCATGTTTGCCTCCAATGATTCACTTAAAAAGTTCAGTATATTTTAATCACTTTCTAACATTACCACATTTACTTTGTTTTTGAATACTATAACAACCGATTCAAATGCGTTGCGTTAAAAAAATTCTGAAACAGCCGCGTGGTGATTCTTTTCTGAACGTTCATATCTGACAAGACCATGTTTGGCAACCATTTAATTTGTGGAAGGCCAATTCTCGTCCAGGCAAACTGACATTGACGTGCGGTTGCCAACGGATGTTTACGCCACCATAAGTACAACGGTACCCGCCAATCTAACGGTGAATTACTCGAAATCGGCGTTTCGAAAACATCACCCAAAACCCACTGCGGCAATTGCATCAGGTTGGTACCTGACAAATAACACTGCGCCTGCCACCGCAGAAAATTTGGCTGGCGATGATGCAGCCCAAATGCAATGCTTTGTTGCTGATGTTTGGCCTGCGCTGAAGTAACGCATACCGAGCATCCAGATTCGACACTTTGTCGCCACTGCTGCCAATCTTGCCAGGATGAAAAGGTAATCTGCTCATATCGAATGGGGAGCAAGCCCGCCTGTCCCAAATGATGCAGTAATAGCAACAACTGTCTTTTCGTGTCCCAAAATAAAAGGCACATTTCACCACGTTTTTGCCAACGTAAAAATTTACCCACCTTCGTTAGGACTAAGCGTTGTTTGGGCAAATATGGCGCACCAAGTAACCAAAGTTGCTGAAGACCATGCTGACGGTAACCATTAACGCGTTCCGACAACCGTTGTAAACCAATGGGGCTGCATTGAAATTCCACCGCAACCTTTCCATTAATCAATAAATCTGGTCGTTGATGTAGCGCCGTCAGTTTTTGTTCTAGGACGACCTGGTTGCCCTGCTGGCTGAGCCACTGAGCGAGTTGTTGTTTTCCCAGCAAATGCTCCCCTGTTTCACCTTCAGAAAACGTCTCACAATGGGCAAACCGTTCGTGAGCAAAGTAGGGTTGACGAATGGCACCGTGGCGCAATTGAACGAGGTGTTGACACCCGGGGCATCGATAACGAACAGACTTTTGACCCAAGTTGGCCGAGACTAATTTGCCCGTACTGATATTTTCCGCAATTAACATTTTTTCTACCTCCCACTTACTACATACGTAAATGGTGGTGGAAAGAATGCGGCGTTGACGTTTTAGTAGAAAATTTTCTATAAAAGCGACATGTCTGAACCAATTGAAACATTTGCGACAAACTCACCTTCCACACCCAGAAATCACCGCATAAACAAAAAATGATCTAGCGCAGGAATGTTTACCTGAACTAGATCAATTTTTATACCTTACTTTCTACCTGGTTTCGTCATATTCGATTTCTAATCAAACACGCAGCTTAACCAAAGTAGTGACGGGCCAACTCAAGTGCTGAAGTTTCCATGATCTTTTCGCCATGTTCAGACAAAACATCACTCGTCACCGTCGTTTTATTTGCATATTCGAGCGCTACTGCCACGTCATCCTTAATCGTTTCCGGCGTCGTCTGGTCCGTAAAGAACACCAGATCAAGATAGTAATGATCACGATACTTGTACAAATTCGACACAGCGCCATCAAGATGAAGAACCTTTGCAATTGCAACTAAGTCTTCAAAGTCGTCAAGACGAAGAACAACTTCACGCGTTGGAACATTAGGATCAGTCGTGTAATTCTTCAGCGTTTCTGGATTATTGTCATCCGTGGCCTCGTCACTAATATCCGTCTTGCGATCATCATCGTCTTTGCCCTGGAGTTGCTGCTTCAGAAAATCAGAAATTTGATCTGTTGAAGCATTATCGCTAAAATCAACGGCACCGCTGAAACCAGCTCCAGCGGCATCAAACTCACCATTATCTTCATCATCACCGACGTTTTTGCTAATAAATAATTCTAAACCATGTCGGTTTGGTAATACTTGAAATGTAACCGCGTCATTATCTTGGAATTGATGATCCACATCAACCTCTTCCAAGATACTATAAAAGAAGCGTTCGATTTGTTGGTGATTACCCAGTAAATCCAGCACTGTTATTCCGCGCGCGGATAAGTCGTCATTACCAATGACGACACGAATCGTATTCTCATTTATGCGTTCCATTTCCATACGAAACACCCCTTTCGCGAAAGGAATTCCATCCTAAATGTTTAATCATATTCTAGTCTTATAACTGTCAATGTAAAGTTTAATCGACTATTATTTACCGTTTTCACACATTGGCAAAGACTTGATTGTAAGCAACAAAAAGACCCAATCTAAGAGATATTATCCCATAGATTCGGTCACAAGCAAAATAACCATTAAAATCGTTTTATAAGTTTGCCAATCGTTGCGCTTCTGCAAGTTCCAACGCACGCACGTCACGTGGCAAGAAACGACGAATCTCATCTTCGTTGTAGCCAACTTGAAGGCGTTTGTCATCCATGATGATTGGTCGGCGCAACAATGCCGGGTTTTCATGAACAAGATCAATTAACTTGTTCATAGGCAAATCGTCGAGATCAACGTGAAGGTCTTGGAAAACTTTTGAGCGTTTGGAAATGATTTCTTCCGTGCCATCTTCAGTCATTCTAAGAACAGTCTTAATCTCGTCAGTGGATAGCGGTTCGGCAAAAATATTCCGCTCTTTAAATGGAATGTTATTTTCAACAAGCCAAGCACGTGCTTTTCGGCATGAAGTGCAACTCGGTGAAGTGTAGAGCGTAACCATATTACTCATAAATTGTCGTCCCCCTTTAAGCATGTTGTGAGTGTTGTGAGATAACTTATCTCATGTATACATTGTACAGCACGTTTACAAAAAAGGAAAGGTTATTTTTGTCAAAAGGCGAACATTCATTCGCAAAAATAATATACAAATTTTGCAATACTGTTTATAATATGCCATGTAAGGCTACAGGAATATAT
>DMZB01000329.1 GCA_003482405.1 Lactobacillus sp.
GGTTGGTTGTTGTCAAACGCCAGTTGGCACGCGATTTTTCTGATTAACTTGCCAATCGGTATCCTTGCCTTACTGTTGGTGATTTTCTTTTTGCCAGCTGGCAAACGCAAACAAGGAATCCACTTAGATTTGGCGGGCGCACTACTATCACCAGCAGCGTTTACTTTACTGATTTATGGTATTCATCGCTTGGGTAATACTGCATTAACGAACCCCGTGACTGCTTTGTGTTTTTTGGCCGGAGGGGTGGCACTAATCAGTTTTGTCGTGATTGAATTACGGGAAACAGCGCCACTGATGGCCTTGTCCGCATTCAAATCATTTCGGTTCACGCGTGGTATCACGGTGAGTTGGTTGAATCAGATCGTGTTATTTGGTGCCACATTATTAGTGCCACTGTTCTTACAAACGGCAAAGGGATTTTCATCGCTCCATGCAGGTGAGATGATGGCCCCGCAAGCGTTAGCAGCCTTTATTGGAATGATCATTGGTGGCCGGCTGTTTGACCGTTGGGGGATTCGCGCTGCCGCTGTGCCTGGCATTGGCACAATGGCAATTGGGGCGGCGTTTTTGACACAAATCACGATTCACACAACAACCTTACAATTGCTTTCAATGATTGCCTTACTCGGTTTCGGCCAAGGACTGACGATGATGCAAATCAGCACATATAATATCAGTCAAGCGCCACAAGCCGTTGTCAGCCGTATCACACCGCTGATCAACTCAGCCATGCAGATTGTGAACTCGATGGCCGTTGTAATTTTGACAAACGCGCTGTCGCATAACATGCATACAGAAATGAAGTCGGCCACGATGACTGATATGAAGGCCCACATTATCAGTGCTTATGGCACAACGTTTATGTTGCCACTGGGAATTTTGGTCGCTAGTTGGTTGTTGGCGTGGACGTTAACGACGGCGAAGAAAACAGCGTAAAACGAAAAGACGTGTTAGGTGCCAAGGCTAATCCCTTGAGACTTAACACGCTTTGTTCGATGCACGAGGCTCTAGTTCAAATCTGTTTTGAGTGGCAAATACCGTTTTAATACTGATTTGGCTCGTTTAAGACCGTATTTCCTGTTATTCAAACGAACTAAGTTGCCTTTGTCATCAAAAAATTGTCCAGTGATTGTTTGGTAACGAGATTGTGTCGCTAACTTTGAGGCAATGGCGACTTCAGTATTCCCCAAATTCTTGGTCCATGGCAGTAGATCGGATTGAACACCCCCAGGGAATAGCGCGTTCACTTTAATGTGCCAAGATTTTAATTCGTGCGCCAATATAGTCACTAACAAAGTTTTATGTGTGAGCAACCATAAGCCACGGTCCACCAAGTTGAACTGATGCTCATAAACGGGGCCTAATTGGATGGCTAGCGGCATGCCAGTGATGATAAAGACGCGCGGATCATCTGATTTTTCTAAAGTTGAGGCGAGATTGTGTGTTAACCAGTAATGACTCTGCAAGTTCAATGCAATATTGTTGCTGGCAGTTTTAGGAATATTGCCAGCACTGTTAAAAAGAATGTCCAGACGTGAATGTGTAGTCATGAAGGTTGTTGCAAGACGCTTGTTTTCTGTTGGGTCAGCTAAATCACCAAGTAAGTAAGAGACATCAGAGCTTGGAGAAAGTGATTGAATTTCCTGAACAGCTGCGATAGCTCGCGCACGATTTCGTCCAACAAGTACGATTTCTGTAGGTATTTCGGCAAAACTTTTCGCAATGGCCAGTCCAACACCGGAGGTTCCACCGGTAATCAAAACAACTTTCTTTTTCATCATTAATCGTTCCTTTATTTAATTTGTACATGTGTCCAAATATTGACATCTGTAAGTGTCATAATAGAGTGTGAAAAGTAGAAAGCAAAGAGCTAGATATTGCATTGTGTCTAAGAATGGACGCAATTGCGGAATTGTCCAGAAAGGAATTAGGGATGAAACAGGAAAAACAGCGGCTAACACGTGGTGCCAAACGAACACTGAATGCTTTCTCGAAGGCACTGGCCGACATGATCTCACATCAGTCATTTGAATCAGTGACAGTAAATGCTCTCTGTGAACAGGCAGATTATCCGCGGTCGACATTCTACAATTACTTTGAAGATAAGTTTGATTTACTGAATGACTGTTTTTCACAGATTGTTGATGAAATTCGATTGACGGAATTGACGTCTGTTGATGACGGACAGCTATTGCTAACTAGCTTTGACCGTCTATATGATCTTATGAGTCAGCACATCGAATATATTAGGAAAGTATTAGTGCACAATTCAGATGGCTATTTGCAGACGAGTTTTACTAATTATGCTCGACGGATGGCGCAGGATTTGTTGGTTGGCAAACTGAATATTTCCCAGGAAATACCGGATGCACTAGTTGTGGATCACTGTTTGTCGACAGTTCTAATGGTTTTAGACTGGGTGTTTATCAAACGGAATATAGTCGATAAGAACCAGGCACAACAGTACCTAGTTCGTTTGTACGGCAAACCAGAGTTATTGGCGTAAAAATAATGTCTGAGAATTGTTTCATTGGTAATGGCAAGGCGTACAATCGACGTAAGTACCATATCTCACACATAAAGGGAGTTGCGTTTTATGAAAATTGAAGAAGGCTACATGCCGTTTCGTGGTTATCAAACATATTACCGAATTGTCGGTGAAAAAACGCCGGGGAAAGCACCGTTACTGCTGATTCACGGCGGTCCTGGTTCCTCGCACAACTATTTTGAATTGTTGGATGACTATGCCGAAACTGGTCGTCAGTTGATTATGTATGACCAAGTTGGCTGTGGGAAATCTTCGTTGCCTGAGGACGAGTCCGTTTATGTCAAAGAAACTTGGGCGGAAGAGTTAATTGCTTTACGGAAGTACCTGCATTTGGATGAAATTCACATGCTAGGACAGTCGTGGGGCGGGATGCTCGAAATGTTGTACCTCACCCATTATGATCAAACTGGTGTTAAGAGCGTCATGATCGATGGGTCGCCAGCCTCGATTAAACTGTGGACACAAGAGCAACACCGTTTGATCTCTTACTTGAGTTACGAAGACCGTGAGGCGATTGCTGAAGCCGAGCGAACTGGTAACTTCTCTGGTCCGAAGTACCTGGCTGCTAATGATCGGTACATGGAACGTTACTGCTGGGACGACCCTGACGAAAATTCGCCGGAACCCCTACGTCGTGAAACGAATGGTAAACGTGCCAGCTTAATTGCTGAAGGGCCAAATGAATTCACCGAAAACGGCACTATCAGCGATTATGACGTGACCGATGACTTAAAGAACATTCACGTACCTGTGTTGGTTACCAATGGAACGGACGATCTCTGCACGCCACTGATTGCCAAGTCCGTTTACGATCATATTCCAGGTGCAAAGTGGCACTTGTTCGCTAACAGCCGCCATTTGGCATTGCTGGATCAGCACGACGAGTTCATTAGGGTGCTGGATAAGTGGTTGAAGGAAAACGACTAAATAATGTTAAAACTAAAGCCACTATCGTTAAACGATGATGTTCACGAATATCAGCTTTTGCAACAGATTGGCTCAAACGAAAATGGGTTTCACAACGACATGTTTGGTGCCTCATTATCTGAATATAAAACTTGGTTAGAAGTCGAGACTGACGCTGCGATGGGATGCAATCTGGCTGTCGGATACGTGCCTCGTTCGACATACTGGCTTATTGACGACAGTGATATGCCCGTTGGTATCGGTCGAATCAAACATGACTTAACCCCAGCAATGCTGGAAAATAGTGGTCATATCGCGTATGCCATTGGTCAACAGTATCGCAGTCGCGGATACGGTCAAACACTGTGTCAATTGCTGGTAGATGAATGTCGTCAGTTTAAAATTAATCCGGTTCAAGTGACAGTTGAACAAGAAAACAAGGATTCTAATAAAATTGTCCAACATGTTGGTGGCGTTCTTGTCGGTAGGTTTGGTGATTTGAATATCTATCAAATTTAATCTTCTCGAATTCTTTCTTGCCTTCAAGTACACATGAAGGTCTATCGTGAATGCATAAGTTATTGTCGATCATGTGAACAATCGACTGTGCTACTATGAATTCACAAGGAGAAACCATTATGAACATTAAAGAAGCTAGCGAAAAGACAGGTGTTTCATCTGCCGCCATTCGCTATTATGAAAAAGAATCATTGATTCCTGAAATTGACCGTACTGAGGTGGGCAACCGTGATATTGATGAACGAATTATTCGTCGAATTACGTTTGTCACGCAAATGCGGGCGGCGGGGATGAGTATTGAAAGTTTGCGTCGGTACATCCAACTTTTCGATG
>DMZB01000081.1 GCA_003482405.1 Lactobacillus sp.
CAAATGGTCAGCGTGGCCAAACCGGTGCTTATTATGTCTTTGCAAACGGTCGGGTTGTAAATACGTTTACTGATCCTGATGCAATTAAATAATTAATGACAGTTAACAGCCGCATTCCGATGTTTTGGGAATGCGGCTGTTTTTTCAATAAAGTATTCCATAAAAATGAAACCAACAATCTAATAAAGTGGCAGCTTAATCGTGATCAACGACAACGACAATTTTACCAATGCTATGTGATTTAGTCATTGCCAAGTGAGCTTTGGCAATGTCACTGAGCGCAAACGTTTCGGCAATGGGCAATTGGAGATGGTTCGCATTAATAAGCGCCAGTGCCTGATTAAGTAGTGTAACATCAACATTTGTGGACTGAAAGTTGGTAAGGAAACCGGGAATTTCAAACGGACTAAAGTCAGGCAGTGTCCATCCACCACCCAGACCACCAGTGACAACAGTAGTTCCAGTCACCTTAGAGTGTTTTAAAGAATCACGTAGCGTGGTTGTGCCGACAAGCTCTAACACGCCATCAAACTGAGTGTCAGTGTCAAGTTGACCACTGTCAATCAAGACGGTATCGGCCCCGAGATCCAGTAGTTGTGCGCGTTTGCCAGCATCACGGGTCGTCGTGGTGACACTAACGCCCATGGCCTTGGCCAATAAGAGTGCAGCGATACCAGCATTGCTACTGCCGCCACGAATGAGTAATTGGTTGCCAGCTGTCAGTCGCAAGCGGTTTAATGAGCCATACGCCGTGTAAAAACTTTCTGGAATAGTCGCCAGTTGAGCCCATGAGCCGTCGATTGGCAGGGCGTACAGTTGGCTATTTGGGATGAGCGCATATTCTTCATAACTGCCGTCAAACTCACGACCCAAGCCACCCATTAGCGTCATCACGCGCTGACCAACTTGCCATTGACTGTCTGCATCGGTTGCATACACCGTGCCGACTGCTTCAATACCGATAACCCGCGGAAAGTGAACATCAGGTGACTGACCGTCACGTGTCAATACCTCAGCGGCGTTGACCCCAAATGCCATTATCTTTAGAACACTGTGAGTGGCTGTTGCGGTTGGAACTGGTCGTTGTTCTGCATGAAATGCCTGTTCATCACCGGGATGATTTAGAACCATTGCTAACATAGGTGAACCTCCATAAATTAATTTGTTTTTGAGGGATGAAGTATTATTTGAGTTTTATTCTGGTTTAGAATAATTGAAGTCTGCCTAAAATGGCGTTTTTAATTACCGACGGTGTTTGGGCAGAAATGGGTATTGGTCTAAGCGTGTGTCTTCCAACGTGATATTTGGCGGCGTGGCTAAATCATCGTGTTTGATCGCGCGAAAACCAAGCTGTTGATAGAAGTCGCGGGCGGCCTGATTGGCAACGACCACCTTTAACTGCATTGGACCAGTAGCTTGGGTCCGCATGGCCTCGATGAGTTGACTGGCAACATGTTGATGACGGTAGTCGGGATGCACGAATAATAGATGAATGAAGTTTGCCAAGCGGTAAAACGATAGGAAACCGACTGCCTGACCGTTATGGATGGCCACGAGAATCATTTCGTGATGACTATCGTGCTCGAAGTCTTCTAACTTAGGATCTTTGACCCACGGAAAATCCTGTTGGCGGTCGATCAAGTAGATTTTTTCTAGTGCAGCGTAATCTGCAATTGCCGCTGGTCGAATGTTAATATTGAAATTATTATTCGCCATAATGTGAACTCCGTTTTTCGTCAATTTTTAAATTAGGGTAGAATACCCGTAGAGGACGTAACTATGAATTTAAAACCACTATACAACATTTTAGAGACAAATATGGGCCGACAGAATTGGATGACCACGGACGCGCTGTGGGCGCAATCACCTTTTCAAGTGATGTGGGCGGCAATCCTGATTCAAAACGCGAGCTCTAATAACGGGGATGCCGCAGCACACGCATTGTTAGCGGCGACTGATAATGATCCCGCTAAAATTCGCGCCTGCACGCCAGAAAAACTGGCTGAAATCATTAAGCCGGCTGGACTGTACCGGACGAAAGCTAAATATATCATGGCTGCGGCTGAATGGTCTGGTTCACACAACGATAATGTCGCGGAAATCGAAAAACTGGACCGTGAGACACTTCAGGCCGAATTGTTGGGTGTTAAAGGGCTGGGCAATGAAACGGCAGACGATATTATGTTATACGGTTTTCATAAACCGTTATTTATTGCGGACACTTATGCTAGACGGCACTTTACCTGGGCTGGCGTTGATGTTCCAAAAACGTATCGGGCATTTCAAACATTGGCCGAAGAAGACGCCGGTTTGACGTGGGATGAGTACCAAGAGTTGCATGCACTGATCGATGAGTTTGGTAAAAAAGTCAAAAATCAGGAGCAATGGGATGCCAGCTTCATGAGCGGATTTAAATTAACGACTGAGGGGGACGCATAAATGCCAGATGTGAATTTGAGCGTATTCGCCACTGTCAGATCATCACAAAAACCGTTTGTTGTTGAAGCGAACCGGCTTTTTAGCAAGCACTTATTGATCGTTGGTCAAACGGGAAGTGGCAAGTCGACATCAGCGGTAGCGTTATTGAATGCCTTGATGCTGCAAAATCGGACCAGTGTGATTTTGGATCGAACCGGCGAGTACGCACAATTACCTCATGCCGTTGTCGGAAAATTAGGCGATAATGCCTTTATTGATTTTGCCAAACTATCCGTGACGCAGCTAGCCGCCATTATTGGAATTCATGATGACAAGATGG
>DMZB01000208.1 GCA_003482405.1 Lactobacillus sp.
AATTGCGACCTGTCCACCATCCCAAGGCGTAACCGTCCTGTTGAATGTTAAACACGGTCGACCAGCTTTGTTTGCTTGGCAAATGGCCATTGAGTATTGCTTGAGCCCACAATTCGAAATCGCGAATGTTAGTCACCAGGCTGCCATCGCCCAGCTGGTGATTACCTTTACCAAGGCTATAACGATGATTTTCTAGGGTAACGTAGCTAATTGCGTCTGCTTTTTCTGTTCCACTGAACGTGTGAGTGAGGTGCTCTGGATTGAGAATATGAGTCTGAACAAATGTGGCGTAGTCCGTTTGACTCACAATTTCAAGTACCTGCGTGAGTAACGCGTAGTTTGAGTTGCTGTAAGTGAATTTGCTGCTAGGAACAAATTCAAGAGGCAGTGGGTTGATGAGGTCAAGAATTTGAGAAATTGGGAAATCGGCGCCCATCTCTTTCCCGACTTTTACGTTGCCGGCGACCTTGCTCAGGCCATTTTGTTTAGCGTCGGCGATCATTTTGTCGATTAGTACATCTGTATAATCTGGAATGCCAGAGGCCATATTGAGCATTTGACGAATCGTGACTTCATGCGCATGTGAATATTTGGGTAGGAAAGTGGCTAGCGTTTCATCTAAATTCAGTTTTCCAGCCTCAACTAATTTCAAAAGTGCTACGGCGGTAAATTGTTTTGTCACGGAGCCTAATGCTGACGTTGTGTCCACAGTGAAGGGCGTTTGCGAGTCAAAATCGGCTAACCCATACGTTTTTTCAAACAATGTTTCATTGGGTGTAACCAGCGCCATGGCACCGTTAAAATGTTCTTGTTCATTCAGTTGATCTATTTCAGAAAAAAGTTTTTCAAAACGCATTTAATCACCGTCTTTCATCAAAAATCGTTTTTTCAAAAGTTTGCAAAAACCGTTCCCGCCAGTCATCGGTTGCCTCTAACCAAACGTCCGTTTCATCACCAGCAGGCGAGACATTATACAGCCAGACCATTGCCAGATCACGGTTAGGTGACATAAAGAAGTCTGACCAATAACCGAGAATTTCGCCACTATGCCAATACCAACTATTGATTTTCATCCAACCAATGCCATATTTTCCGTGTTGAAGATCAAAGCACATTTGCCAATTGGCTGGTGTCAATAGTTTGCCAGCCATAACTGCTGTTGCCCATTTTTTGAAATCAATAAGATTGGTTACCATGCAACCATCGCCTAGTTGGTGATTACCTTTGCCGAGGTTAACGGGGACATTATCTTGATAAGTATAGCTGTCAGCTGAACTTGTTTCAGTCCCGATTTTGGTGTCACTCATCGATAATGGATTTAAGATATGTTTTTGGATATAACTGGCGTAGGACATGTTTGTAATGCGCTCAATTATGGTGGATAAAATTGCATAATTTGTATTGCTATAGGCGAATTGTGAACCAGGTTTAAAATCCAACGGTTGCGCGTTGATCGTGTTCAAGATTTGTTCAAACGGAATATCCCTGCCCAGAGCTTTACGAATCATCACTTCTGTTTCAGCTTCTGAGAGAATGGAACTCTTCGCTGTTGTTTCTAATTGAGCGCTGACGAGGTCAGTGTAATCTGGGATTCCTGAATCCATGTTTAGCAATTGCCGAATGGTTATTTGATTACTAAATTTATAATCGTGCAAATAGTCTGAGAGTGGTCGATCTAATTCAATGTTTCCGGCTTCAACTAGCTGAAGGATGGCTGTTGCTGTGAACTGTTTGGTGAGTGACCCCAAACCAGCACGTGTATGTGTGGTAAATGGTGCCTGCTGTTCAAAATTAGCCCAACCGCTGGTGCGTTGATAGAGCGTTGCGGTGGGGGTGAGCATGGCAAGAGCACCGTTGTAATGGTAGCGGTCATCGATTTCAGTGAGTTCGTTGAAAAGTGTCTCGATATTATTAGTCATCGTGCTTTTGTCCTTTTATTCCTCTGATTTTGGATCACGTACTGACGGACTAATTCTGTTAGTTCACAAGCCATAATTGAATCGTATTGATTTGATTTTACGGTTGCTGTGTCTATTTCGCAACACGTTTTCTGATGGAAAAATAAGTTTTGATACTTGACACCTCACCGTTAACACAGGCTATGATGAAACTAATTAAACTAAGTTTTCTAAATTAATTTAGAAAGAGGCACAAACAGGATGGGACAAACGGAATTCAAATTGCCAGATGTCGGTTTTGGCACTTACCAACTCAATGGTGAAATTGGCATGAACACTATCAAACAAGCTATCAACAATGGCTATCGGTTGATTGACACGGCGATCAGTTACGAAAATGAGGGTGCGGTTGGGGCTGCCGTGAAAGCCAGTGGGATTGATCGCGATCAATTAATTATTAGTTCAAAACTGCCAGGCCGGGATTATCATCACGATGATGCCATTGCGGCGATTCAAGAATCTTTATACCGCACAGGATTAGACTACTTTGACCTGTTCCTGTTGCATTGGCCGAATCCAAAGCAGAATTTATATGTCGAAGCGTGGCAGGCGTTAATTT
>DMZB01000036.1 GCA_003482405.1 Lactobacillus sp.
GAATAGCGAAGTGGCTAAACGCAGCGGTCTGTAAAACCGCCCCGAAAGGTTCACTGGTTCGAATCCAGTTTCCGCCATTTATAGGGATATAGTTTAACGGTAGAACGTCGGTCTCCAAAACCGCCGGTGCGGGTTCGATTCCTGCTATCCCTGCTTATTTGAATATTATGGCGGTATTGGTGAAGTGGTTAACACACTGGTTTGTGGATCCAGCACGCGTGAGTTCGATTCTCACATACCGCCCTTTTTATTGGGATATAGCCAAGTGGTAAGGCAACGGACTTTGACTCCGTCATGCGCTGGTTCGAATCCAGCTATCCCAACTTTGGATTTGCTCCATTATGGTGGTATAGCCAAGTGGTAAGGCAGAGGTCTGCAAAACCTTCATCACCGGTTCAAATCCGGTTACCACCTTTCACGTCGAAGGGCGTGTAACGAATTTAATAATAGTTTTTGCCGCTGTGGCGGAATTGGCAGACGCGCTGGACTCAAAATCCAGTTCCCTTTACCGGGAGTGTGGGTTCGACCCCCACCGGCGGCATAATTAACGATTTAGACTTACTTTTGGTAAGTCTATTTTTTTGCCTTCATACCGGCGCTTACGCCGTCAGACCGCCGCTGTTTGAGGCCATTTTGCGAAACACTTTAATGCCCCGTGGAAACCCACCCAGACCCATATATGTGTGTACTTTTGCCAAAATAGGGGGAAAACAGGGTAAAAGTGCACAGCAATCACTGTACCCGTTTTCACCTTTTTGGGCTTCATACGCGAAAACACTATTAAAGCGTTGGAATTCCCTGCATTCTTATGGTTTTAGAATAGTGGATGGTTTTAGAATAGTGGAAGGATACAATCTTAATGATTTTTGATTGAAGCGTGACCAAGACGTTTTGAGCCATACTCAATTGGTGCACAAGAGGGGAAGTAGAGAGCTGGCATGCGTGTGATGTGTAAGAACTCGCGTGCATTTTTTGCTCTACGTTGATGGCTGTGTTGACATCAGAATCCGGTCACGTGTTGTGGTAAATCACAAATCACGCCTTTATAAATGGCACTAATCTGAGCTTGTGTAATCTTTACCAAATCACTACCGTAACGTACCTAATTTCTTAACATTTAATCCGTACACTGAACCTATAACAAAAAGGAGATGCTGTGTTATGAGATTCTTTGTTGGACTTAGAAATGCGGTATTACCATCTTTAGCTGTTTGGGCAGGCATTGTTTGGGCGGTATTTCGCGTTATTTACCATTAATCAATCAATTACACTAAGGCTGAAAGGCCTTTTTATTTTGCATATTTTTGGAAGTGCTCATCGTAAACAAATCTAAAGGCAGATTTTTTGTTCATTTAAGGTTTCCCAGTTATCCTGTTTTTATCAACTTAAGGGAGGTCACAATATGAACTTTTTCGTTGGACTTAGAAATGCCGTTTTGCCATCGATTGCGATGTGGGCGGGAATTGTGTGGCTGGCCGTGAAGGTCCTTTAGGCGGTAACCATACACATTAGAAAATAAACGAAACGTTTGAGCACAAAAAAGACGGTCCAACAAGGATCGTCTTTTTTAATAGTTATGATTAGTTGTTTCCAGCTGGGTTACCTAAGTTTGGATATTGGGAATAAAGTTGACGCCAAAGATAACCAGGATCGGTACCATAAGGCTTGGTAATCATTGCACTAAATGCTTGTTGAAGGGTGCTTGTCGGAATTTGGTTAACCGCTTTTGCGTTAGCCCCAACACTGATTAATGCTTGACGGACATAGGCTTCAGAATAGCCGTGCCAAGGATCGCTCGCCGTTGACGTTGAGCTGGCATTTGACGCTACCGATTGAGCCGTGGTTGTGTTGGCTGCAGTTGATGAAGCTGAGGCCGAGGTCCCACTGGTCTGACTGGATGAAGCAGATGTGGCCTGTGAATCTGCTTGACTAGTTGCAGTTGAATCGCTATCGCTTGAAGCACTGGTGCTTACCGAGTCACTAGAGGATTCAGTGCTTGTTGAACTATCTGCATCGGTCTGTGAATCAGTTGATGTTGTTGATGTAGAAGCTTTTTTATCGCTACTTCGCTTCTGTTCCGTTTTTACATGGCTGCTACTGGACACACTAGATGTTTGTCCACCATTACTACAAGCTGCTAATGTGATTGAACTCAGTAATGCCAACCCGATTAATGAAATCCGTTTTTTAATCATGAAAATTACCCCTTTCGTCTGCACGACTCGTCTTGTTACAAAACTTTCGTACAAACGACGAATGTATAAGACAACTGCTCTGATGGTATTATCATGCAGATTTGAAACGAGAACAAGCACCTTTAGATAAACTCATCAACATTTTAATAATTACCATAAATGTGATTGAAACGGCGTCTAAATCGCATGTCGTCAATTTTGCTATGCTATAATATTTATTGAAATATTTATTGAAATGAGGCTTTCATCACGATGATGAATTTTACGGAACTGGATCAGGATACGTACTACGACTTTGAGCAGCAGCATGCTCAAGGAAGTTATACGCAGCTTCCGGAACAAAAAGAGGTGCTTAGTCAACGCGGCTGGTCGTCAACCTATGTTGGGGTAACAAATGAACATGGCCACGTGATTGCCGCAGCCTTGTTAAATTGGAAAAAACTCCATTTCGGCTATTTGTTTGAAGTTGCTGGTGGTCCAATGATGGATTACAGCAACGCGCAACTGGTGCAGGTGATGACAGACGGAATGACGGACTTTGCCAGACATCATCGTGGACTCATCTTACGCTGGCTGCCAAACGTAGTAAGTCGCGAATTCGATGATAAGGGGACCGTTGTTGCAACGTTGAATCAAGATGCCATTACTAACTTAAAAGCGGCAGGTTTTGAGCGGGAACCAATGCATCCTGGATTTTCGACAATTACAGTTGGTTATCAGTTTGTAAAAAAATTGGCGGGTATTACTGTCGACAATGTGAATGCCAGTTATCAAAAAGATGCACAATACGCCTTAAAGAAAACAAAGCAGTTTGGAATCACGTTACGTCAGCTTGGCTACGACGAATTACCTAAGTTTAAACAGTATACGCAAGCCACGGCCGACCGGCTGAACTTTCATGACAAATCCTTAGCCTATTATCAGGAAACGTACAAAGCGTATGGCGATAAGGTGCAATTTATTTTTGCTGAGCTTAACTTTGATACCTACATTAAAAATCAACAACACAGTGCTGATGAGTTACAGCAACGCGTCGATCAGCTTGATCAGCAGCTTGAGGCTAAGCCCAACAACAAACATTTGAAGGGTCAGCGCCGCGAATTAGCGGACCAAATTAGTCAGCACGATAAACGAATCAAGGAAGCACAAGGCTTTAAACGAGAAGATGGTCAATCGACCGTTTTGTCTGGTGCCATGTTTTTCATCCAGCCGCAAGAAGTTTCCTATATGTTCAGTTTTACAAACGAAGAATTCAAGAAATTTTACGCGCCCTACATGGTGCAGGACCATATGATCCACGTTGCACTAGACCGTCATATTCCGCTGTACAACTTTTACGGTGTGTCAGGTATGTTCGATGGCTCTGATGGGGTACTGGGCTTTAAACAGTCGTTTACAGGGGTTACACAAGAAATGGTCGGCACATTTACCAAGCCAGTTCGACCTTTCCAATATAAACTCTATGAATGGGTAAAAAGGCTCACTGGTCGTCATGCACAAGAATAAGTATTTTTTAGCCCGTATAAATTAAACAGCAAATCTGTGTTTCATTAGCAGTAACTAAAAAGCATCGACAACGATTTTCTTCGCTGTTGATGTTTTTTGTTATCGATTCTTCAATTATCGTAGTTTTAGCAATATGACCGTTACTACTAATAAAACTCCAGTAAACCAACCATCGCGAGCATGAAATTGTTGTACTCGAAACTTGGTGCGGTTAGCGGTACCTGAATAACCGCGGGCTTCCATGGCGGTTCCCAATTCATCGGCCCGGCGGAAACTAATCACAAGCTGGGGAATCAACAAGGGGACCAATGCCTGCATTTGCTGAAACACGTTACCAGTGCCAAAATCGACGCCACGCGAGCGCTGGGCTGCCATAAGCTGACTGGTTTCGTCCATCAAATTGGGTACAAACCGTAACGCCAGGGCTAGCATCAATGCGACCTCATCGACTGGAAAGTGCAACCAACGCAGTGGCCCTAATAACGTTGCAATCGCGTCAGCAAGTGCTAGCGGCGCAGTTGTCAAGGTTAACAGAGTTGACACAAACACGATAAAAACAAAGCGGAGAAACACGAACAGGCCATTTTGAATGCCAGTTTGAGAAATAATCAACCAACCCCATTGC
>DMZB01000136.1 GCA_003482405.1 Lactobacillus sp.
TGATGTAGATCCCGTTACGTTCCGTAAAGATGTATGGTTTCATCTTAGGATTCCAGCGACGAGTTTGGTGACCGAAGTGGACACCGGCTTCAAGCAATTGTTTCATAGAAATAACAGCCATGATAAATGTTCCTCCAAAAAATTTGTTTTGCTCATCCCCACCGCTCACTTGATGACGAAACTCTCCCGAGCACAACCGCCACCATCACGATGGGTGTGAAATTGGTTTTAACACCGAAAATTAGTATACCGAAAATTTAGGGCCCGTGCAAGTTATTTTACTGGCAATTTGTGATTTACCCGAAGTGTGTTAAAATACTATCTCGCATAGGAGGCTCAACATTATCATGATAAAAGCCATCATTTTTGATCTGGACGATACGCTCTACGATCAAAAATTACCCTTTGTCACGGCTTTGACCCAGGTCTTTCACCGGTCACTGTCCACTGACGAAGCGGCACAAGTTTTTACACGGTTCCACGATTTCAACGACCGGGCTTACGATCAGGTCAGCGACCAAGCCGTTGCGCTCGACGCATGGCAGACCGCTCGTATTCGGCACGCCCTGGCCAACATGACCACGGAACCCATCAGTACGGATTGGGCAATCCAGTTTCAAATGGCGTACCAAAACGCCTTGAATCACATTCAACTATTTGACGGCTTGGCAGCCACTTTGACCCGCCTTAGCCATTGCTTTGAAATCGGCGTCATCACGAACGGTCCCGCCGAAATTCAACGCGCAAAATTGCACCAGCTTCAGATCGAACATTACGTCCATCCAGATCACATCTTCATTTCAGAAGAACTAGGCATTGCCAAACCGGACCCGTCGATTTTTACCACTTGGGCTCACCAGGTGGGCATCAAAGCTAACGAAGCGGTTTACGTTGGGGACAACGCAACGTTAGATATGACGAGCGCCAAGCACGCCGGCTGGCAGACTTTTTGGTTCAACCACCGGCAAAATGACCAGGTCAAGCCAACGGTGGTTCCAGACCAAATCATTCAGACTCCTGCCGAACTAAACGAATTACTGGCAGATCTTTTACAAGCGGCGACTTTATAAATGTCTTACCGTTTGTAACGGTTCTCCGCAACAACCTAATCACGCCGCCCAAGCAGTCAATACTTGACAATGTTTTGGGTGGCTTTTTTATACGCTAATTAACGCTACGTCGATTCAAGAATTTCTGAGTGATTCGTGTTAGCATTTGAGCAAACTCTAATATTGAATACGAACAAAACTGGATAGCCATATTTTCATAAAATGCTTATAATTTTTGACATTCCACTTGTAAATTACGCAAACACGGACTAATTAGTTGAAACGTAATGGGAAAATAATTTTAAATTGACGCTTTGATTATGTGGTCTTTCTAACTTGCTTAACATGTTCAAGAATAGAAATCAGTTTTTTTCCTTGGGCCGCGGCTAAAGAATAACTTAGACTGTCACGTTTAACCACTCGATCCAAAATATTAAACGTTTCCTCCCTATTACCCGTAAACCAAATCACAAGTTGAATTTTTTTAACTGCCGGTGTGATGCTAGTTTCAGACGGAAACGAAAACAAAATATGATTGACATACATCATGTCGCCATCACTTTTCTTTTCAATAGACACGTTTGAAATAGTCAGCTGATAATCAACTAAATCAGAGTAATCATAAAGATGGTAGGATGTATGATCAAGCCAGTATCGCGAAGCCTCATCAAAAAACAATTGTCTTCGCTGATCATTAATAAACATTCGATCCGCATTATCAGTACAATGATCACGAAAGAATGCCGAAACAGATTCATACTTTAATTGTGCTTGCGCTTGACTCACCTTTTCTCGAGCTTGCCGAATTCGCCATTGTTGCTTTGGGTTCTCCATCGATGGCTCGTTCATCATAAAGACAACTTGTCCAACCGTCATCGTGCTTGCAGCAGCTTTTGATTCATGATCTTTATCAAGTCCAACTTTGAGAGAACAATTATGACAGATTTTCCCATCAATCAACTTTATTGCCTCGCCAAAGCTCATCAATCGATTACAAACAGAACAATGACTGCCCCATTTTTCACGTGTTCGGTACAATACAAATAGGCTACCACTAATCAATAGCAACACTAAAACTATTCCGAACGGACTTTTTAAAAACAGCCAAACATGACGAATTACATTACCGGCCCATGCAAAAAACGGGATTAATCCGATACAGAGACCAAACACGCCACCCCACGGATGCGAAATTCGGTCACCAATAATTGTTATTAATATAATGATAAAAACATCGCGTATGAAACCCATCACCATTGTCACCTTCGAACGTTAGCCAAACAATCATCACTATTTTTGAATTGTTTGAGCACCTATAAACTTCATTTGTATAATCATACTATTATCAGAATACCATTACACATCATAAAAACATTATTAAAAGCTAAAAATAATTTTAAAATAACATTCATTTAATTGCTAAACACTAAATTTCAATCATAAATTCAAACAAAATGAGATATGACTAGCGCCAAACACACGGGCTGGCAAACTTTTTGGTTCAACCACCGTCAAAATGATCAGGTTACGCCCACGGTAATTCCTAATCAAATCATCCAAAGCCCCGCGACATTAAACGAGCGCTTGCTCGCATGACTACAAGCGCCAACCTTATAGTTTTTCGCATAATTGTCATTATTTAGCGATGCGCATTACGCCACCCAAGCTGCCAATTCTCGGCACCGTTTGGGTGTTTTTTGCATTTTCGCAGCGATTCCCGTTAGCGCCGCAGACTTAAGCCCTGAATTGGCCTTCCCGTAGCTAGCATCCTTAATATTGATAATCATATTGGCGTCGATTATACAACACCAATGCGGTCACCCGCTTAGTCGCATCCAACCCCAGTAATAATCGATAATTATGAACTTTGTCGACGAATAACACGACGGGACCATACCTTTCAGTATCGAACATAACGTAATGGGAACCAAGCAACCGTTTAACATGGCTTAGGGTTAAATTCAGTGCCAGTCCGTTGTCAAAGTGGTTGTCACCACCAGAGACCGTGTCTAAAAGCGCTAATCCCACGACTTGCCGGCGGGCGTTGGTTGTGACCAGTGCCCCCTGCTGGCCACCGAGTCGATAATCGCTTAATTTGGGCTGCTCGCCAGCTTGACGAACGTCAACGGAACGGGGATTAAATGACTGATTTAAACGCAACTGTGCATATTTCAGCCTGCTTAAATCCGTGCTTTGAACCGTCGCCGTACCGATGATTTCCTTGATAGCGTTACGATAAAGCCAAGCCCCAATTAAGATCCCAATCAGTAGTAGACTGATCACCAGATGCCGACGTTGTTTCATATTTACTCCCCCCTTGAATGATTAATTATACTCTGAATTGGCGTCTAAGTACCGAATGATTTATTCGTATTACACGGCATCCTCAAATTTTGGACAAATTTACCCAA
>DMZB01000242.1 GCA_003482405.1 Lactobacillus sp.
GTTTGCTTTAATGCCACCCTTGGCCGTTTCCATAAAATTAATTCGATTTTTCAACGGAACTACTTTCTGTTGTTCCTCAAGTGCCCGTAACTTGTCCGCCTCTTCCTCTGCACTCACAGGGCGACACCCTCTTTCTTTAAAGTCTGCTTCCCGCATATTTTGAAGTTAACCGGTCGTTAGCTTGGTAGCAGTCCGTTAAAATCCGCTGACTGACTGCAATTAGTGAAAGTAACTGCTTACGAACGTGTAGGGCTTCAATGGTCACCGCATTAATATTCGTGTCGGATGCATCCCGGTCATGTTGGTTTACCACATCCGCAAAATTTTCGGCTAGGTCTTGGGCTGTGTCCAGCAATTGTACGGCATCATAAACTACGGTATTGTTCTCTTCAAAATCAAATGGAAAGTTATTATTATCAGTTTTAGTCATTACCTATTTTCTCCCTTTAAAATCAGTGATAAACTAAAACCTGTTTAGGGGTTCTAGTTCTTAGTCCTTGCGTGCGTCCACACGTAAAGGGCTTTTTTGTTTGCTTAAATTTACGGATTGAATATTGCTTCAATCGCATCAGACGCTTGTTTATTCGTGGTTACGGCGTCCGCTACCGGCTTGTAATTGCGGTTAACTAAGTAATCGCAATCCATTAATAACAAGCTGTAATCACTCAAAAAGTCCGCCATTTCGTCCATGGTTAGTTGTTTCATTGGATCATAATTAACCCGGTTCTTTAGTTGCTCGCTGACCCGTTCAAAATCAGTCTTAGCAAAACTTAAATCAGAGCTACTCTGCCATACGTCAACCCGCAAACTAGCCAGCGTTAACATTTGGTCACGGGTAATTTCTAGCGTTACATTGTCCATCCCTGAAACCTCCTTTTATTAATCAACTTGTCCGCCAGCATGGATTTATTTAATTTGTCCGTTGTGATTAATAAACTCGTCTATATCGGCCACGGCGTACAGGGTCACGCCCTCGATAATGGGGCATGGTAACCCCTGTTTAGTCCACTCGTTGAACGTCCCTGATGAAACGCCAGCGTACTTACTAGCCACGTTCTTACGTAGCCATTTCATATTGATACCAGCATCCCGCTTAACGTTCGCCACCGTATCGGAAACCAACGTATAAACATAGTCCCGTAACGCTTGGTCTTGTTCGTCTGGTAGAATTACTTGAATTTTATTCATTGAAGCACCTCTTTTTTCTTGATTGGAAGTGTTAACTGAACTTGATAAATGATGCCTTGACGCTGTAACGCCGTCTTAATCTGCGGATAGTCCATCTTTAATTCAAGTAGCATAATTACCTGATCCTTTACCCTACGGATGGCGTCCGCCTCGTCAGCACTCAAATAATGCGTGATTGCATCCGCTTTAGGGATGCCCCTAGCCTGTCGCAACTTACCAATACCAACGCCCAACGCTTGCTTATAAACAAGGCTGTTAAACGTGCTGAACTCATAGCCGTGCATATCAATACCACTAGCTCGGATGGCCTCGTTTAAGCCCTTTGACGTATCTTTGCCAACTTCCAACTTAATACGGCGCTTAACTAATTCCCGCTTCATATCAGTAAATTGACGTACCAACATTTTCTTAAACTCCCGAACGGCTGACGTGTTATCCAGATACGTTATTAATAATGTGGCCTGTTCTTCATTCAAATGCCAAATTTTACGAGGTTGTCCACGTCCTTGTAATACTTCCTTTTCAAATGGAAGTATTCCGAATTCCTCCAAGTCCGTTTTATATCGTCTAATCAATTCGTTGACTGATTTCATTTCAATCCCTGCAAACTTGGCAATAATATCGCCCGTGGTATATGGTTCAGCATCTACGCTACGTGATGGCGTTAATACAATATTGATCATTAAGGTTCCTCCATATTTGTTAATATCTTGATTTGTGGTTTTCAATAAAAATATTTAAGTCAACTAAATCAACTCTTTTACTTGTACCAACTACAATAATTGGCAATCCTTGAGCTAAGTAATTTCTCTTAAAAGTATTGTAGCTAGAAATTTTAAGAATTTTCATATCCTCTTTAATTGTTAGTATTTTCGTAATTTCGTTCACCTCTATTGTATTTTTGACCAGTTTATTGAACAAAATATATCATAATACGACATAAAGTAAAAAGCAATCAATATGTGTCAAAAATTGCATTTTTGTTCAAATAATTGTACAATTCGGTTTAGAAAGCGAGGCTTTTTTATGATCAGAAATAATCTTTCACTGCTTCTAACAGAACGGCAATTAAGAATAAGCAAACTTGCAAACGACACTGGTATTTCACGCACTACGCTCACTTCTCTATCCAGTAATAGTTCAAAAATGGTACAGCTTGAAACTATTAACAGGTTGTGTCAGGCACTTAAAATTAATCCAAACAACTTTTTTGAGTATGTCCCTTTTGACTTCAAATACTTTTTCGATATTGGGGATATTAGTAACCCCAGTGAAGTACAACATGGGGAACCGGAACTGCTTGATTCTTCTTTAATCATCAATATATATGAAAACGAACAACGTATTGATACCATTGAGTTCACCGGATTTACACAAGTCTTAAATAATTTTGATAGCACTATATTAGATTCTGCCTTGCATCCAACTAACCAAGACGAGCTGGACAAATTAAGTCCTTATTTACAACAATTATCTATTTCATTTATTGAGGACGTTAAAAAAGATATTGAAGCATTTGTTTTAACAGAATTAAAAAAAGGAACAACTAAACCAGTTCAAAATGATTTAGACATTGGCTTTGATGAAACAAGCAAACAATATGACGAAAAAATTAAAAATCGTATCAGGGAAAGCCATTAGTCCCCCCAAAAAACTTTCTACATACCAACGCCCGCCAGCATGGTATGAAAGGATAATCGGTTATGGCTAACATTAAGCAGTCCACTAAAG